>CAZNVU010000052.1:0-16388 GCA_964576575.1 uncultured Chryseobacterium sp. | reverse complement strand
TTGGACACGCTTTTCTTTTGACAGTGTGCCTTGCGCTACTTCCCTTCCTTGTTGATCCAAAATTTGATAAGGGAATACATCATCTGATTCAACTATAAAATAGCCATTGCTCGGATTTGGATATATCATCAAAGGCACAGCCCGATAATCACTCACACCAACTTCGATATTGCCATCACAGTTTTCATCTACATTATTATCAAAAATCTCTTCAGCCAGCGGATTGATAGCTGCAACTTGATCATCACAATCTTCATCATTCATTACCCAACCTTGGATTGTCGATTGACAAGACAGGATAGAGTCTGTACCTCCAAATCCGTCACTATCATTGTCAACAAACCACCAATTTAAACTCAAACCATTGTCAATCTCTCCATCACAATCGTCATCAAAATCATTGCAAATTTCAACTGATGGAAAAATGCAATCCATGACTTGTAATTCGGTAGCTAATGGATTAAAGTTACAGGCAATGGAATCCGAGCAGCCCAACACTTCCAACTCATTGCATATCCCATCTAAATCATCATCGAACAAACAGTCGCCGCTGCAGTCATAGTATTGCTCAGCATAAAAACAAAATCCAGGATCGGTAGCCCATGACTCAAAATTACAGGCAGATACATCCATACATCCAGGTAACTCAAACTCATCACAAGTTCCATCAAAATCTTGATCACTTTCACAAGTACCATCGCATAAATAGCTTGCAGATGGGAACTGGCAATTACCGGCGTCCGTGGCTAAGGGATCATAATTACAAGCTGTCGTCACCATACAACCAATAACCTCAAACTCGTTACATACACCATCACCATCAGCGTCTTGTAAACAATTTCCGCTGCAGTCCACACCTGATGCAGCATAGAAACAACTGCCCCCATCGGTTGCCATTGCATTATAATTACAAGCATTCAAATCCTGACAACCTGGAACTTCCTGTCCATTACAAATACCATCACCATCTGAATCTTCCCAACAAAGACCATTGCAATCCAGCCACTCATTGGAATATGCACAACCAGAAGGGTCAGTGGCTTGGGGATTGTAATTGCAAGCACCAAATTCCATACATCCAACAACCTCTAGTTGGTTACAAATGCCATCTCCGTCAGTATCTTGAATACATTGACCTGAACAACTGTACACCGCATTCGAAAAAACACAAACACCTGGTTCTGTAGCTGTTGAATTGTAATTGCATGCACCAATCTCCATGCAGCCAACAATTTCTTGACCATTACAAACCCCATCGCCATCATCGTCCAAAATACATAATCCATCACAATTCAAACCAAGTTGTGCATAAATACAACTGCCTGGTTCAGTAGCATTCACCTGAAAATTACAAGCGTTATGATCTTGACACCCAACAATCTCTTGGCCATCACAAACGCCATCTCCATCTAGGTCTGATAAACACAGACCATCACAACCTACAAAACTATTATTAGCGTATATGCAATTTCCAGGATCAGTAGCCTCAGGTGAATAGTTACATGCACCCATGTCCATGCAACCTAACACTTCTAGTTCATCACACACTCCATCCCCATCCAAGTCATTCTGACAACTGCCGTCACAATTCAAAAATTGTTCTGAATAGATACAATTGAACTCCGTTGCCAAAGGGTTATAGTTGCAAGCATTTACGTCCTGACATCCCTCAACTTCCAAGGCATTGCAAACTCCATCACCGTCACTATCAACTATGCAATCTCCTTGGCAATTATAAAAAGGCTCTGCGTAAATACAAATGGCAGAATCAGTTGCGGTGGGACTATAGTTACACGCGCCTAATTCTTGACAACCCAAAATCTCTTGCTCATCACAAACACCATCTGCATCAAAATCGTTCAAACAGGCTCCATTACAATCTTGGAATAAACCCGAAAAAAAACAAATACCGTTATCTTCAGTGGCTAAAGGATCAAAGTTACATGCTGACACATCAGTGCAACCCAAAACTTCTAAACCATTGCAGATACCGTCTTGATCACTATCTGCTATGCAATTACCTTGACAATCCGTATGAACTTCGGGCCAATGACAATAACCCCAATCTGTAGCATTGCTATCATAATTGCATGCGTTGGGATTCATACACCCCACAATCTCAAGTTGATCACATACATTATCACCATCAGTGTCATCAATACACTGACCATTACAATCTAGAAAAAGAGTAGGATATTGGCAGGGACCTACTTCGGTTGCGTCTGAATTGAAATTACAGGCAGAAACATCTTGACATCCAACAATCTCGAATTCATTGCAAACGCCATCTTGATCAACATCATTCAAACAAGTGCCCAGGCAATTGTATCCAAATGAAGGATAATAGCAAGAACCCGATTCTGTTGCTACTGGATTGTAATCACAAGCCTGCCAATCAGTGCACCCAACAATCTCATTAGGATCACAAACACCGTCTTGATCTGCATCTTCCAAACAGTTTCCAGAGCAATCTTCCGAAACCTCACTGTAAAAACATACACCATTGTCGTCGGTTGCTAACGGGTTAAAATTACATGCTGTAAAATCTTGACATCCCGCAATTTCATTCTGATTGCATACACCATCCCCATCAGTATCGAGTATACACTCACCATTACAATTTAAATAAATAGAAAGTGTAAATACACAGTCGCCGGGATCAGTAGCTTGAATATTGTAGTTGCATGCATTAAGACTTTGACAACCCAAAATCTCAAGTTCATCACAAACACCGTCCCCATCAATATCATTCTGACAATTGTCCTCACAATCTAAATACTCGTTCGCATATATGCAATCCATTTCAGTGGCCTCCGGATTGTAATTACACGCTATGGCATCCTGACAACCAGCCACTTCCAATCCATTGCATATACCATCCTCATCACTATCCATTATGCAATCCCCTTGACAATTGTAATGCGCCTCTGGATAAATGCAATCACCAGGTTCAGTAGCATATGGATTGAAGTTACATGAATTCTCATCCATACAATCTACTATTTCATAATCATCACAAACACCATCAAAATCTATATCGCTTATACAATTTCCTGAACAATCCAATGCGACATCGACATACCAGCAACTACCATTGTTTTCTGTAGCTTGAGGATTAAAGTTACAAGCATTGGCATCCTGGCAGCCGCCTATCTCCAATTCATTACAAACCCCATCGCCATCAGAATCATTGATACAATTACCGTTGCAATTGTAATTCACATCAGGATAGATGCAAGGCGCACTTTCCGTAGACAAAGAATTGAAATTGCAGGCATTCAAATCACTACAACCTAAAACCTCTAATTCATTGCAAACACCATCTTGATCACTATCATTTATGCATTGACCTTGACAGTTATAAAACAAAGCAGGGAATTGACACATCCCGGCATCTGTGGCCAGTGGATTAAAATTACAAGCATCCGGAAGTTGACATCCTGAAATTTCTTCTTGATTGCAAATCCCGTCCAAATCGGTATCTATCAAACACTGCCCAGAACAACTGCGAAATTGCGATGCGTAAATACAAACATCCTGGCCGGGATCAGAAGCCAATGGATTGTAATTGCAGGCAAGTGCGTCTTGACAACCTTCCACCTCCAACTCATCGCAGACACCGTCTCCATCAGCATCTTGAAGACAGGTTCCATTGCAGTTGTAATATTGTACCGCATAAACACAGCTTCCCGCGTTTGTAGCCTGCGGATTATAATTGCAAGCCGAAACATCTTGACAACCAAAAATCTCTAACTCATTGCAAACACCATCGCCATCGGAATCTGCAATGCAGCTGCCCGAGCAATTATAGTATTGAAAAGCAAACTGACATTCCGCAGGATCTGTAGCAGCGGGATTGAAATTACAAGCACTAACGTCGGAGCATCCAACTACCTCATTCTGATCACAAATACCATCTGAGTCCAGATCAGTGATACACTGACCTTGACAATTGTAATATTGTTGTGGAAAAACACAACTAACCACATCAGTGGCTGCAGCGTTATAATTACAAGCGGTTGTATTTAAACATCCTATCACTTCTTGTTCATTGCAAACTCCATCACCATCAGAATCATTGATGCACAAACCTTGACAATTTCTAAAAGGCATAGCGTACTGGCATGGTCCGGCATTAGTTGCATTAGAAGCATAGTTACATGCATTAATATCCATGCACCCCAATATCTCCAATTCATTACATACTCCGTCGCCATCAGAATCATTCAGACATTGATTAGCGCAATTGTAAAATTGCGCAGGAAAAGTGCAAGTAGCACTAATGTTTGCTAGCGAATTGTAATTACAGGCGTTGACGTTGGTGCATCCCACCACTGCATCAGGCCAATTGAAATTGGTGATTCTCAAAGTTGAGGCACCGTAGGCATCATCATTTGAGAAAATCGCAAAACCTATCGTTGTTCCAGCAGATGCATACATCGAAATATTTCCAGTTCCAGAAACGGCAGGATTTCCCTCTGTAATTGGATAATAAAAATTATTAATGTAGTAGGCAGCATCCTCATACAAAGCGTTATCCAAAGTGGTGTGTTGCCATGAAAATGAATACCACCCAGAGAGGGGTGCAACCATCGTGACTTTGGTTTCAATCAAATTAAACTGTAATGAATTGCTACCTCGCAGGGTGAGCACAGTTGAAGTTATTGTTCTTAACCCATTTCCACCAGCATCTTGATAAAATGTCCAATTACTACTGGCATGATTACCAACGAAACCAATACCCGCATTAATCTGTTGTCCAAAAAGACAAAGCAAAAAAGCAGCAAAAAAATTCAACCATAAAGATTTCATGGTGAAAATTTACGTCTGATTCTATAAAAATCCTAATTCAAGTTGTGCAGCCTCAGACATCATGCTCTTGTCCCATGAAGGCTCCCAGGTTATTTCGACCTTGCAATCTTTCACACCAGGTGTTTCTTTGACTTTGGATTCCACCTCAGGAGGCAATGTTTCAGCTACGGGACAACTGGGCGACGTCAATGTCATGCTGATTTTAACCTCTCCATCATCGTTCAAATCAATACCATAGATTAATCCCAATTCATATATATCCACAGGAATCTCAGGATCATAAATGGTTTTCAATGTGGCGATGATGTCCTCTGTAATTTTCTCCTTGTCCATCTTATTGCATGATTAATGCGTAAGTTTTTATTTGCTTGATCATGGCTGCCAGACCATTGCTTCTTGTTGGGGATAAATTCTCCATTAACCCAATCTCTTTCAAAAAATCCAGTGGTGCTGGAACAATATCTTCTCCTCTCTCCCCTTCAAATACACGAACCACCAATGCAACAATACCCTTGGTAATAATTGCGTCACTGTCTGCTGTAAAATGAAAAGTTCCATCTTCTCTTTTCTGAGCCATTAACCAAACCCTCGATTGGCAGCCCTTTATCAAATGATCATCTGTTTTTGACTCTTCAGACATTACATCCAATTCCTTTCCCAATTCAATGATGTACTCATACTTCTCCATCCAAGTGGGAAACATAGCAAACTCCTGAACTATTTCCTGCTGTTTTGATGCTATACTCATCACACCATCATGTTAATTGATCTACGCAAAGCTTTAGAAAAAACCCTTACCTCATCTTCACTATTGTACACCGTCAATGATGCACGTGCAGAGCCATTCAATCCCAATGACTCCCATAGTGGTTGGGTGCAGTGATGTCCTGTTCTAATGGCAATTCCCTGCTGATCCAACAATGAACCAAGATCAGATGGATGAATGGTTTCATGAACAAAAGAATAAAGCGCTACCCTATTAGGATTTATTCCAATCCATCGCAACTCGGGAAATTTCTGTATCTCTTCCATCATCCATTCTTGTTGACATTTTTCAATGCTGCGAATCAAATCCCAACCCAAGTTGGTCCACCATCGCAAGCCCTCTGCCAATGCAATGATTCCCTCAATGTGAGGCGTTCCAGCTTCAAACTTATAGGGCAATTGATTAAACGTCGTACCAGAAAAACTAACCTTATCAATCATCTCTCCGCCTGCGCGATAAACATCCATAGCATTCAACAAAGTTGACTTTCCATACAACACGCCAATCCCTGTTGGACCAAAAATCTTATGTCCAGAAAACACCAACCAATCGCAATTCAGATCTTGAACATCTAAGGGAAAATGACTGACAGCCTGAGCTGCATCAATCAATACTTTAGCTCCTACAGCATGCGCTTTTTGTATCATCTCTTTCACGGGATGGACAACACCTGTAGCATTGCTAACCCAACCCACCGCGACCAATTTTGTTTTATTGGTCAATAAGTCCCCATAGTCCTCTCTCCATGAACAATCTTCATTGAGTGGGATAATCCTTAAAACAGCTTTTGTTCTTTGACACAACAACTGCCATGGAACTATATTGGCATGATGCTCTGATGTAGCTATGAGAATTTCGTCTCCTTCTTTCAAAAAGACATTTCCCCATGCTTGAGCAACCAAGTTGATTCCATCTGTGGTTCCTTGTGTAAATATTATTTCCTCGCTGGAACCTGCATTGACAAAGGATTGGATAGTTGATCTAGCCTCTTCCATTCGTCCTGTGGCCAAATTGGCCAAATAATGCGCTCCGCGATGAACATTGGAATTGTACTGCTGATAGTACTCAACGATACTACTGATAACAACATCAGGCTTCTGAGTAGTGGCCGCGTTATCAAAATACACCAAGTCGTTTCCCCTTACTCGCTGATGCAGTATGGTAAACTCTTTTCGGATATCCAATATGTCTGAACCGACACTCATACTTCATCAGCGATGATAAGACCTCTAGCAGACAACTCTTGCTTTACAAAATTCACGACTTCAGCATTATTGGAACGATTAACCACCTCATTGACATAAGCTGAAACCAACAACTGCTTTGCTCCCAGGGCACTTAATCCTCTTGCTCTTAAATAGAACAAAGCTTCTTCATCAAATTGACCTGTTGTTGATCCATGGCTGCATCGAACATCATCTGCATAAATCTCCAACTCTGGCTTAGAGTCCATTGTTGCATCATCGCTCATCATGATATTCTTATTGCTCTGATAGGCTTCTGTCTTCTGGGCATCCTTCCTGACGAAAACCTTGCCATTAAAAACGCCCTTCGACTTGTCATACAAAACACCTTTGTACAGCTCATTAGACGTGCAATTAGGAACTCGATGATCCACCACAGTATGATTGTCAATCAGCTGTCCATCTTGAGGCAGATAGAATCCTGAAAGTGCGGCATGTGCATGCTCCCCATTCAAACTCATCCACAAATTGTTTCTTGTCCACCCTCCATTCAATGTATGGGTAAGAATATTGCAATGCGATTTGCTCGCCTCATCTACTCTAATATCCAATATTTGAAAAAAGGAATCATCATTGTCCTGAATAATATCCAAATCCAAATGACTGCCCTCCATCATGGTAACATCCAATAGTGCGTTACAAAAGCCATTGTGTTTTCCAATAAAATGTAGAACAACTTTGGCGCTTGCATTCTCACCCACCGTTAACTCAAAGGAAGGTTGGGTCCATGCCCAATCCTGATTGCTTTTTACAACAAAATGAAATGGCTCGTCAAAGCTTTCATTTGGAGCAATGTCCAATGAAAAAGCATTGGTAACTGCTGTTTGATTGAGGCAGCCAAAAAAACCAGGGCGTAATCTTGTGTTGACGAGAGAAACAGCTTGAAATTCAGGATCTGAATCAACCTCTGCGCTTTGCAAAATCCACTGTCCTTGATTCAACTTTTGCGTTCTGGTGTACTTCCAGTCCTCCATTTTAGAATTTGGAAATTCCATACCAAACAAAGCATTCTCAACAGCATCATGATTTTGATGCTTGATTGTATCATAAGTCAACGTGGTATCCAACCACTTTTGAATAGAATGATTCAACACTCGTTCCATTACGCAACGGTTTCTTTGATCCAATCGTAACCTTTCTCTTCCAATTCCAAAGCCAATTCCTTGGTTCCAGTTTTCACGATGCGTCCTTTGTACAAAACGTGAACTACATCAGGAACGATATAATCCAACAAGCGCTGGTAATGGGTAATAACGATGAACGAGCGCTCGGGTGAACGCATCGCATTCACGCCTTGTGCAACAATGCGCAATGCATCAATGTCCAACCCCGAGTCTGTCTCATCTAAAATGGCCAACTTAGGCTCCAACATCGCCATTTGAAAAACTTCGTTCCTCTTTTTCTCTCCACCGCTAAACCCTTCATTGACTGCTCTGTGTGCCAACTGGCCATCCAATTCAACCAATGCTGATTTCTCCTTGACCAAAGCCAAAAAATCTTTAGCAGACAACGCCTCCTGACCTCTGTGTTTTCTTACCTCACCAACAGCTGCTTTTAGAAAGTTCATATTGGAAACTCCGGGTATCTCAACAGGATATTGAAAGGCTAAAAAAAGTCCTTCACGCGCTCTTTCTTCTGGAGCCATTTCCAGTAAATTATTGCCATTAAAGACAACCTCCCCACCCGTCACCTCATACTCTTCACGACCCGCCAAAACGGAAGCCAAAGTAGATTTACCAGAACCATTGGGGCCCATGATGGCATGTATTTCACCTGGCTTAACCACCAAGTTCAAACCTCTCAAAATTTCTTTCTCCCCTATGGAAGCTTTTAAGTCTTTGATTTCAATCATAACGTATATTTTTATCCTACACTTCCCTCCAATGAGATGGCCAATAGCTTTTGGGCTTCAACTGCAAACTCCATTGGAAGTTTATTCAATACTTCTTTTGCGTATCCGTTCACTATCATGCTTATCGCTTGTTCTTCATCCAAGCCGCGTTGCAAACAATAAAAAATCTGATCTTCACCTATCTTGGAAGTAGTGGCTTCATGTTCAACCTGAGCTGATGAATTATTTACCTCGATATATGGGAAAGTATGCGCTCCACTGGTATCCGTCATCAATAAGGAATCACATTGCGAAAAATTCCGAGCATTTTTCGCACTTGAATTGATCTGAACCAATCCACGATAACTATTGTTGCTATTACCTGCACTGATACCTTTAGAAATAATGGTGCTGTGTGTATTTCTTCCGATGTGAATCATCTTGGTTCCTGTATCTGCTTGCTGAAAATGGTTGGTTACAGCAACAGAATAAAATTCACCCACACTGTAATCACCTTTCAATACACAGCTTGGATATTTCCATGTTACTGCTGATCCTGTTTCTACCTGTGTCCAGGAAATCTTGGATTTGTATCCATCGCACAACCCTCGTTTGGTAACGAAATTGAATACGCCGCCTTTACCATCTTTGTCGCCGGGATACCAATTCTGAACTGTGCTGTATTTGATCTCTGCCTTTTCCATGGCCACCAATTCCACAACCGCGGCATGCAATTGATTCTCGTCACGTTGTGGTGCAGTACAACCTTCCAAATAACTCACATAACTCTCCTCATCTGCAATCAACAAAGTTCTTTCAAATTGGCCAGTCCCCGCTTCATTGATTCGGAAATAGGTGGACAATTCCATGGGGCATCTCACTCCCTTTGGAATATAACAAAATGAACCATCTGTGAAGACCGCCGAATTCAAAGCTGCATAAAAATTATCTGTTCTTGGAACTACTGTTCCCAAATATTTCCTAACCAAATCTCCATGCTCTTGAACCGCTTCAGATATGGAGCAAAAGATAATGCCCAACTCTGCCAACTTCTCTTTGAATGATGTTGCAACAGAGACACTGTCCATGACAAAATCAACCGCTATTCCATTCAAACGCTTTTGCTCATCCATAGATATGCCCAGGCGATCCATTGTCTTGCGCATCTCCGGATCTATCTCGTCTAGGCTATTGTACTTGGGTTTAGACTTGGGCGCGGAGTAATAAGATATGGCTTGAAAATCGGGTTTGGTGTAATGAACATGTGCCCATTCTGGTTCCTTCATTCCTTGCCAAATTTTAAAAGCCTCCAATCGCCAATCCAATAACCATGATGGCTCATTTTTCTTTGCTGAAATCACGCGAATGATTTCCTCATTGAGCCCTGCTGGTATTTTCTCAGATTCGATGTTGGTAGTAAAACCAAACTCGTAATCCTTTCCTGTTATTTCATCTAATATCTCCATGCCTTAAATTGAAAAGCTTTCTCCACAACCACAGGTTCTAGAAGCATTGGGGTTATTAAAAACAAAACCTTTACCATTCAAACCTCCGGTGTACTCCAACTCGGTTCCAATCAAATAAAGAAAACTTTTGCGATCCACCACTACCTTCACTCCATTGTCCTCAAAAACCTGATCACCGTCTTGCATTTCATGATCAAATTTTAATTGATACATCAAACCACTGCAGCCACCACCTTCTACCCCCACTCTTACAAATGAATTCGCAGGATGGTTCTCATCAGCCATTAATTTGGCAACTTGCATTTTTGCACTTTCTGATACTTTAATCATGTTCTTTCTTATTTAGAATTTTTCTAAATAGCTTATTTAGTGCAAAAATACACCTTTCTAGCGATTGACAAAAAATAAAAAATCAAATAATCAATGCAACGAATTCAACTTTTCAGCAGCCGCAATGAGCTCTTCATTCTCCTTGGCAAAACATATTCTGAATACCCGATTGTCAGAAAAGTCATTGTAAAAAACTGAAGTTGGAATCAAAGCCACTCCTTGATTCGCAACCCATTCTTCAGCCAACTGCGTATCACTCAAATTTGAATCTCCTTTAAATCGCATCAATTGAAAATAGGTCCCTGCCGTTGGCATCATCTCCAGTAGTGGATGATGCAATTGAGACAATAACAAATCACGCTTAGCCTGGTACATGGGTGAAATGGCATCATACAATGTAACATCACTCATGTATTCAGCAATGGCATATTGAAATGCTGAATTACAGGTGAAAACATTGAATTGATGTTGCTTTCGGAAGGACGTCATCCAATCCTTAGGACTTATGGCATATCCCAACTTCCAGCCCGTTGCATGAAAGGTCTTTCCAAATGAAAATGTCAACAGCATACGATCTCGCAATTCAGAATAATCCATCATGCTAAAATGAACTTGACCATCAAACACAATGTGCTCGTATACTTCGTCCGAGATCAAAAAAAGATTGTTTTCTAAAACAACATTTGCTATTACATCCAACTCTTCCTTTTTCCACACTTTCCCACTTGGATTGTGGGGATTGTTCAGAATGATCAACTTGGTTCGGGATGAAATGGCAGCTTGAAGAGCTGTATGGTCCAAAGAAAAATCAGGATAATGCAATTCCACCCATTTGACCTCACCTCCATTCAAAGCAATCGCAGGCGCGTAACAATCATAAGCCGGGCCAAATAAGACCACTTCATCGCCCTTCTGAATCAAAGACCCAATAGCCGTAAAAAGAGCTTGAGAAGCGCCTGCTGTTATGGTAATCTCACTTTGCCAATCATAATGAAAGCCATTTCTCCGCAATAATTTCTCCGCGATGCGTTGTCTTAAAACAGGAACACCGGGCATGGGAGCGTACTGATTATGACCATCCTTCATGGCTTTGGTGACCATATCAATCAACGAAGGATCAACCGGAAAAGTTGGGAAGCCTTGTCCCAAATTGATGGCCTTGTGTTCTGCGGCCAATTGCGACATGACGAAAAAAATAGTTGTTCCTACATGTGGCAATTTATCAACTGGAAAAGACATTTTAAATGCATTTAAAGTAATCAAATGGCTCAAGGCAGTCTCCACATTTGTATAAAGCTTTACAAGCAGTTGTACCAAACTGAGAAACCATAATGGTATTGACGGATGCACATCTTGGACATGCTATGTCCTTCACCTTCCCCATCAGCAGACCCTTATCTGCTGAACCTTTTTCAGGCGGTGCAATACCCGTAGATCTCAATTTCTCACGCGCCTCATCGGTCATCCAATCTGTTGTCCAAGGCGGAGATAAAACGGTATCAACAACAACATTTTTCACCTGAAGTTCAGCTAAAACTTCTATGATATCCTCCTCAATGGCTTTCATGGCAGGGCATCCGCTGTAAGTAGGAGTAATAATTACATGCCACTTCTTCTTGACTTCATCCCATTTTAAATCACGAACTATACCCATCTCAATTACGTTGAGAATAGGGATCTCAGGATCCTCAACCATTTTGAGGTACTCCCAAATCAAATCAGCTTCAACTTCTACCATTTGGAATTGGGATATGCCCTTTGTAAAAATTGCATTTCGGCCAAAATAAATCCCAAATGCTCTGAATGTTTACCTTCCTTTCCACCCCTCTGCATCCAAACGTCAGCAGGGGCAGAAACATTGGCCTCCTGAAAAACCGCTGAAACGATACGGTTAAAGGTGTCTTTTAATGCAACATTGTCCACACCGATTCCTTTTGAAATTGCGTCTACTTCATGAACAGAATTGGTCATTAACTCCCCTGTGAACTCCCACAATTCATTCAATGCATTCTGCAAACGGCGGTGACTCTCTTCTGTGCCACCTCCCATGCGTAAAACCCAATCTCTGCTGTGTTGAAAATGGTACCTTACTTCTTTGATTGACTTCTGCGCGAACCCTTGTAAAAAAGTATCGTTCGACTTTTCCAACGCTTCTAAAAAATGATAATACCATGTAGAAAAGACAAACTGCCTTGCTATTGTCTTGGCATAGTCACCATTGGAGATCTCCACAATCAGCGCATTTCTATATTCCCACGCATCACGCAAGAAGGCGTAATCATCCTCTGATTTACCCAAATTCTCCTTGAGCGCAATTTCCTTGTACAATGAAGTTGCTTGACCAATATAGTCCAATGCCACATTGCTCAAAGCAATATCCTCTTCAATAGCTGGTCCGTGTCCGCACCACTCAGACAACCGTTGTCCTAAAATCAACAGTGTATCCGCAATGGTGAGATAATATTCCTTGTGTTCCATAAGCATCACATATGTCCCACTTCCGGTGGTATTTCATAAAAAGTTGGGTGACGATAAACCTTATCATTGGAAGGGTCAAACAAGGCTTCCTTGTCACCAGGAGATGATGCTGTAATTTGCTCACTTGGAACTACCCAAATGCTCACTCCTTCCATTCTTCTTGTATAGACATCTCTTGCATTTTCAATAGCCATCTGCGCATCTGCAGCGTGCAAACTACCCACGTGCTTGTGCGCCAAACCTGCCTTTGAACGAATAAAAATTTCCCAAATGGGCCAATTGCTTTTTTCCATAACTATTTTGCTATGCCACGAAAATACAAGATTTCAAATGCAAACAACTGCTCAATGTCAGCTTTGTTCAGAACTTCAAAAAATTTTAAAAGAAAAATGCAGCCGCAAAACCAAACAGGATCACAAGAAACTTCACTCGATTAAAACGATGACCCTCTTCTGCTTCAAACAAAATCATGGTTGATACGTGCAAGATAATTCCCATTAAAACAGCCATTACATAGGGCAAAAGTTGTTCTGTATTGAACAATTCCCACTGTTCTCCAAAATGAAAAAACAAGGCTCCCGCAGGTGCTACCATTGCAAAGAAAACTGCTGCAGTAAGTGCTTTCCATTTTTCTTTGACCATTGCCAAAAGCAAGGCCGCAAAAACGAATGATTCAGTGAATTTATGAAATGATATCCCCATCAATAATGACTGCCCATGATGGTGGTGATGATGGTGGTGCTCGTGTCCATGGTGCAGTGCTTCTTCTGTCATTCCAAAAGGCATTCCTTCGATAAACGCATGAATCCACAAAGAAATAGAAACCATCCAGTAAAACTTGGCGCCAACATGATTATGGGCATGCGCATGGCCATGTTCAACACCATGAGAGAAATAATCCAAAATAATCTGCAATAAAAACCCGCAAAGAATAAAAATCCCAATACCTTCTCCACCATCTGCCATTGCCTCCGGCATGAGATGTAAAAATGTTAATGACAGCAAATAAGAGGCACTAAAAGACAACAACAATTTCATTCTGCTAGGGGTAATGTTCCACCCCAAAAAAAGAATTCCACTACCTAAAATAGAAACCAAAAAAAGGACGAGAATTGAAGTCAAGATCATGTGCTAGTGTATTTTTTGAGCGATAAAGATACAACGCGGAGCATTGACGCTCATAGGTGCTCCATGATAATCTCCCCATGTGGCCATAACCTGAAATCCTGACAGCGATAAAAGTTTTATAATATCATCTGATGAATAAGCCATTACACGTTCTTCGTGGACATGTTCAACATCGTCAGCTACAAACTTGATCTGTTTGATGATACGGTTAGATTGAATTCTGCGGGTAAGATGATAGACTGCCAATACGCCCTGCACTGTCTCCTCATCTTTGAGCGATGCCATTACTCGATCCACATTAAAAAAATCAAGAACCAAATAGCCTCCTTCTTTCAAATTCCGATTGATGTTCCGCAGCATCGCAATGTGATCCTCATCTGTTTCAAAATAACCAAAAGAAGTAAAAAGATTTAAAGCATAATCCACAGAACTGGGCAACTCAAAATATCGAACATCAGCAATCGACCAGCGCTCGGGATGCAAAGAAAGAGACTGGGCTTGACTAATATTGTTCTCACTCAAATCCAAACCGAAGACTTGAAGCCCCTTAGATTCCAAATACAATGCATGTCTTCCGGAACCGCAGCATGCATCCAAAATTTCGACATCCTGACTCCATTTAAAAAAAGCAGATAAGGTATCGATAAAGGATTGGGCCTCTTCATCATTCCGCTTGGCATACAAATCATGATAAAATGATGTATTAAACCACGATGCAAACCAATCTTTTTGACTCATAGTTGACAAAAGTATTTTATTTTCTGCACTATATTTGTTTTTCAATTTGAAACTATGGAGAATTTAGATTTAATCGGGTCGAGCAAAACCCCTACCGTTAATTTTAATGCTACAACGGGCGTTCTTTCACTCGCAGGCCGATCAATCCCTGAAAACTCCATTGAGTTTTACAAGCCCCTTTTGGCATGGATAGAAGAATATAAATCCAGTCAAGCTGAGCAAACAACTCTTCAAATCAAGTTAGAATACTTCAACACATCGTCAAGCAAATGCCTTTTGGATTTATTCAAAAAACTTGAATCCATTGGCGGCAAGTCAACTGTGGAGTGGTTTTATGAAAACGATGACGAGGATATGCTCGAGGCTGGGGAAGATTATGAGGCCATCGTCCATGTCCCATTTAAAATGATTGGGGTAGAAAACCTTCAAGACTAAAAACAAAGTCTATTTCTTTCTCAACCCTTCTAACCATGCGTAAACACGCGTGGTCAATTCAATTTGCAAAGAAACTACCATCAGCATAGTCATTACCCAAAGAACTACTACATTGACCCACAATGTTGGCAATTGCAAACCAAAAACGTTCTTTCTGGGCGCATAGAAATGGGCCGCAAACAATCCATCCTCATCCGGGGACTTGTAAACCAAATTACTCTTCTGAACAAACTTATTGTCATACCGAACAATCTTCTGTAAGTCATTCTTGTGGGTCAATATATCTTCTATCGACTCATTATGAAATTTGTTTTTTAAGACCAAAAGGGCATCCCTACCACTTTCATCCTTAACTAATTCAGTTAGATGCGCCTCCTTACCTTGGTTGGCCTCATTATAAAGCCTAACGTAATATGACTCTAAACTTTTCAATGCATCGATATAAACTTGAATCTCCTTTAACCCAATTGAACTCTGCTTTCCATCCCAGTTGGGTATGCGAAAATTAGCAATCAAATTTTCCTCTCGCTTCAATTCATTGTACAACAATTCCAAATCAACCAGATTAGCCATTCCTTTTGCGTCAATACTGGCCTTGCATTCTGCCAATAATGAGCGCATCTCTTTTGCCCAAAAATCTTTCTTCCAAGCACTATTCTTCAATTGCGCGTCCCACTCAAAGAATTGTTTTTCATACGGATTCTGTGTATACTGATAAACAGCCATGGCTTCAAAAGCCCACCTGGATGCCATGATCTCGCCAATCCAAGGCACTTTCTCTTGTTGGGTGATCGATGGGAAAAGACGATCAAACCGCACAATTACTCCGCTAAAGAGCAATTGCGGAATAATCATGATGGGAATCAAGATGTAAATAACTTTTGCTGAATCAAATGTGGCACTGATATTCAACCCCAATGCATTGGCAAAACAAGAAACGGAAAACAAAACCAAAAAGAAAGGCCAAAACATTCCCTCTACACCCAAAATCCAATTGCCCACCAAAAGAAAAGACGCTGTTTGAATGAGAGATATCAAAAACATTACACCCAATTTAGACATCAAATAAGCGGTATAGGAGTGACCCAAGTAACGCTCTCTCTTTAGAATTTTCTTGTCCTTCAATATTTCTTCTGCACTCACTGTCAAACCTAAAAACA
>CAZNVU010000051.1:0-16742 GCA_964576575.1 uncultured Chryseobacterium sp. | reverse complement strand
GTGCCGAGTTCGACTATTCGGGCACGCAGGCCGCCAAGGCACTGCGCGAAGAGGGTAGGATAATGAATACCGCATTGAAGATCCATTGTTAACTGATAAGGTTTATCATTCTTTTGTACATCCCACTTCCATTTCAATGGTTCTGACCACATCATTTCCTTCCCAAAATCATGATCGAAATGAAATGATTGACCACCTTGACAACTGAAAAAAAGCAAGATTGAAGTGAAATAGATGAGTGAATTATTTGATCTCATTGAATGTTATGGGTTTTTCAAAAATGAGTTTACCATAAGCGTTGAAATAAGCTACTGAAAGCTTCCGTTCCTTCCTACTGCCGCTTACTTGAAGCATCGCAAAATGGCGCTCGGCTACAACGGTTCCTTCCATTCTAAAGGCATTCTTCTCCTTGCTCATATCAGAAGCACCGGAAGTAAGAGGGGAAGAGGTTAGATCATACAATGTATAATCGCCATTGGTCCATTTGCTTATTTCTCCGCAATGTCTATCACCGGATAAGAAAACCACGTTGTTTATCTTGTTGGCTTGTAACAAATCCAAGATATATTCTTTCTCTCTTGCATAATTGGCATAGTTCTCATAAACGGGTTCTGAATTCAGAAATTGACCTCCGATACAAATCACTTTGAAACTGGCTTTTGATGACATCAGCGCATTGATTAACCAATGAATTTGCTCCTGACCTAAAATACTTGAGCCATGTTCAACCGATAGATTAGGTGTAGTGTTCAATTTCTGTGCAGTTCGGTTGTAGCGATTGTCCAACAGGAAAAAATCCACATCCCCGATAGTAACCATGGAAGTATTTCCCTTTGTACCATCAATGCCATCGGTTGGATTGGGCCAAAAATGTCGAAAAGTTGAAAGGCTTTTATCTTTCAAAGCAAAACTTCCGTTGCTATCATTGGGACCAAAATCATGGTCATCCCATATGGCATAGCTGGGTACGCTGCGCAATAAACTATCCAACCTAGGGTGTTTTCTCGAATGCACATACCGCATGATCATTCCTTCCTCACTGTCCCAATCTCCTTCGCGGAAATAAACATTGTCTCCTAACCAAAACATGGCATTCGGTTTCATTTCTGCAATTTTGTTAAAGATTACCTCAGAGCCACCATAGGATTTTCCAGGTCTATCATACTCGGGGTCATTGATATAAGCACAAGAACCAAAAGCGATACTTAAATTGGGAGGATCTGTCCGGTACTGCCACAAAGGCTGTGTTTTAAATGAAATGGAATCATCTTTCAATTGAAATTGATCATTGATTTTAAGCCAATATTGTGTGTTGGGTTTTAAGGAGTGCAACTTTATTGTGCCTGAATGAGCGTAATGATTCTCCAAAAGAAGCGGGAAGGTTTGAACAAGATTATTGCCTTCGTATAATTTAATCTGCAAGTAATAATCTTCCCATTGGTGATCATTCAACTGAATGGGTTCATGATCTTTTAATACAAATATCTTGGCGTCACGCATTCCAACATGACCGATTGTCCAATGCAATTCATCTTTCCTTTGAGCCAATGCATGTATTGAGGAGAGTGCTAGGATTGAAAAAGCTGCAGCAATTGTTGAGAAGTTCTTGACCATGAAAAATGTTTTTGAACGATTTCTTTTGAATGATTGATGTCAAATAAAAAGTCTGGTGATAGGTGTTTTAAAATAACCTCAGCAAAATCGCTATCATCAGTTTGAATATCCAACAATGATTGAACTTCAGGATGAAATGCATTGGCAACCAAAGGACTACAAATGACAGAATTTCCCATGGCCAATGCCTCTATGATTTTGTTCTGCATTCCACTGCCCAAAGTCATCGGGGCAACAAAAACACTTCCCCGTTGATAAGCTTCTTTAATGTCAGGCATCCAACCCGTAATCTGAATTCTTGAATCATTGAGTTGTGTCAATATCATTCGATGTGGATCAGCACCTGCAATGATAAGCTCTGTTTCAGGGCTAATCTTCCAAACCAAGGGCATGATCTTTTTTCCCAATCTAATGGCCGCTTCGATATTGGGAGGGTATCCCATATTGCCTGTAAATACAACAGCCTTGGGACATTCAGTTTGCGGAGAAAATTCTAAAAAAGAAGTATCAATTCCGTTTGAGACAACATCAATAGAATGGGGTATTCCAGTATTTTGTGCATCTGTTTTTGAAATGATGGTATGATGATCGAAATAATGATAAACTCCATGCTCATACTGTCTAACTTTTTCTTGCTCCCATTCAAACAACCATCTTTCATACCATGATGCATGCGCTGCCCGTCTTTTTAAACCAGAAGAGAATGCATCCATATAATCCAAAGTTTTTTCAAATCTGGTTTCCTCCTTAACGTACTCTGCAGTTCTGATCAATTGTGCATATATGTGGTCCGGTTGGCACTGATTGAGAATTTCTTTAAATTTCCGATGAGCCTTTTGATTGTAAAATAGGATTACCTGAAGGGGAAGATTTGTCCATAAGATGCGCAAAAATTGAAAAGGCACACGCCACTTATCAAGTTGTATAAAATGCCATTCGCCGCCAATCGATTCCAAATGAACCTTGTGCTCCTCCAATAATTTTTCAAAGTGAAAACAAACTACCGTAATTGAAACACCTTTCTCCATGAAAGCCTTGATTTGATGGTAAGCGCGCAGTTTATCACCCTTCTCAAGAGGAAATGGAACTCGGCTCAATGTCATCAATACTTTCATTTTCTTTGAATATCTCGATAAAACTGAATCAATGCTCTTGTAATCTGTTCATTGTCAAAATGCTTTTCTGCAAATGCTCTTGCATGATTACCCAACTCTGATATCTTGGTGGGATTGCTTACAAGGGGTTCTAATGCATTGATCCACTCTGAAAGTGAGTCTGCTATTCGAAGGGCTTCAGAATTATGATCCTCGATTCCAATAGCACCTATTGTAGAAGAAACTATTGCTTTGCCCATGGCCATACCTTCAATTATCTTTACCCTGATACCGCCACCACTAAGTAGGGGAACCACCATAATGGAATGATTGCACATGAAACCATGAGCATCATCAACTTCTCCAATTATTCTAACCCCGGGCACCTCTAAATTGATGAACTTATCGGGCATATTTCTACCAGCTAAGTTGAGCTTTAAGTTTGGGAAATGATTGAATATGTGTGGCCATATTTTTTCAATGAACCAAGAAAGTCCTTCGATGTTGGGCTCCCAATCCATTGCACCTAAATGAAACAAACTAACCTCGTTTGGTACTGGAGAAACTTGATAATTCTTCAAATCAATACCAAATGAAATGGTTCTGATTGGCTGCCTTACGCCCAATTGAAGCATCCTTATCTTGTCTGACTCTGAAATGGTAGCTATTCCATCAACAAAATTGAACATGTTCAATTCAAACTCTTTAAGTTGACGAGCCAAATGGTTTATGTAAGCTTTCTTGATTGGATTTTTTGTGCCGATCGCAATTTTTTCCCAAATGGTGTATTCAATGTTGTGGGCTCTTAAGACAACAGGTGCCTTGCTTCTTCTTTTGATTGTGCCCAGGTAAGGGGTCATAAAAAGACTTTCCAAATGAATAACATCAAATTGATGTTTGCGCAAAAGTCTTTCTAGCTTTATATCCATATCAGGACTAAAGAATCGATTGACATGGTAGCTATCGTTTGTCATGAAGGCGGTGAAAGCATCAACCAAATTGATTCTGGTGTCAACAAAAACGCCTTCGATATCCGTTTGTTGAATGTATTCTTCTGGAAGTAATTCAAGATTCAGATCATGTTTGTGTGTGTATATTGTTAGAACTTTTACTTTATGTCCCAAGCTCAATAATCCTTGGGTGAGATTGTTCATGGCTATGCACCCCCCATCTTTGGCAGGTAAGGGCGGTTTATGACACAACTGAAGAATCTTCATGCTTGACTTTTAAATGATAAGCGCAATGCCTTCAACTTGTTAAACTGAGGCATACTCCATTTCTTTTCTCTGTTTGCATTGTGCATAAGTACAATACATATTGGTGCCATAACAATTGTCGATAGCCAAATGCCCAACCAAGGCTCTACGATATACGCTTTGGTCATCTTCTCTCCAGCAATGGTCAAAACTTCAAAAAGAATGAAAAGTAAAAGAGCAATAACTGAAGGCAATCCTAGACCTCCTTTTCTCAGTATCGCACCCAAAGGAGCACCAATGAAAAACAACACCCAACAAGATATGGCCAAAAAGAATTTGCGGTGCCATTCAATGCGATGCCTATTTTCCAACCTTCTATTCTCTTCCAATTCAATTCTCGCTTTTTGAGCTTGGACAACATCCTTCCTTGTTTCATCCATGGCCAAAGAAACGGCTTGATATTGGATACTCAAAGGCAATTGGCTCATCAAACTTTTACCAGAAGAATGAGCACTGATGCTATCTGCGAAATTTAGTCTCAATTTCTGAATGTTGTTCTTTTGCCATTGATTGCGCAATGAATCCGTCTTGTTCTCAAAATTTGCCAATGCCATTTCCAATTGTGAAATCGTCATCATCTCATAGGCATTTTTAAAAACCTCTTCATCATCTTTGCTAAAAAATAAAGAGCTTATGTCAATGCGCAGAGTCATTTCTTTAAAATGTGATTGCAATGCAGGATGCTTCTTAACCCGTTTATTCTTTTCTTCTACTTCATCATAGGTAAATCCATTGTTCAAAGTTAAGATTAACCAACGCTTGTCTTCAGTCTGTTCCATTTTTCCTTGTTCAGATCGAATAACACTTTTGTTTCCTCTTCCAGGATCACGGTGATCATAAATTAGAACATCGTGTAATATTCCGGTTTCAGGATC
The DNA here is from genome assembly GCA_964576575.1 of uncultured Chryseobacterium sp. Taxonomy (GTDB): domain Bacteria; phylum Bacteroidota; class Bacteroidia; order Flavobacteriales_D; family Sanyastnellaceae; genus CAMCTV01. The sequence continues at coordinate 11,903 of CAZNVU010000051.1, read as the reverse complement.
TTTCTTGTTTACCCTGATGCTAATACCTTCAATACCATTGTAAAACGTTCCCTCTTCTAAATTTAAGGCAGGCTTTTGTTGAACTATAGAAAAGAGCAATGTCCTGAATTTCAAATTGGCTACAGGCCATATATTATTCGCAAACAGAAATGCTGAAAAGGCGATAACAGAAATGAAAACTATCAATGGTCTAAAGATTCGATTCAAAGAAATCCCAGCGCTTTTCATGGCGGTTAATTCATTGTGCTCCGACAAGGCACCTATGGTCATAATACTTGACATCAAAACTGCCAGAGGCAAAGCCATGTTGACGATACGAGCGGAAGCAAAAATCAACAATTTTACAATAATCATGAACTCCAAATCCTTTCCCAAAAGATCATCGATATAGAGCCATATGAACTGAAGCTCAAAAATGAACAATGAAACCAAAAAAGTCACTATGAACGGACCAATGAAGGCTTTTAACAAAACAAGCGATATTTTTTTCGGGTAAATCATCAAACATTGCGAAGCTAAATTATCTTTCGCCACTGAAAACTAGGAAAATTGAAAAAATGAGAAAAAATTTTTACTCCATTATTTTATTTTGGATTGCATTTGTTGGTGTTGGAAAGTTACAATCACAAAACATTGTTTCAGAAGTAGTATCCAACTTAAATACTGATGCACTTGTGTCACAAGCTGAAGAGTGGGACAAACAAGGGGAGATGACTATGAATGCCACTTGGGTAAATTTCACTCTGGATATGGTCAACGAGGGTCAATGGGAATTCAAAGCTGACGGTAGTAAAAGGTGGATTTATGCATTTAAAAGCCCAGGTGCCTTGGCAATGTCGTTGGTTTTTGACCATTACTTTATGCCAGAAGGTTGCGAATTGTATTTTTTCGCAAAAGACAAATCATGGATAGAAGGACCGTTTACATCCAATCAGAACAAATCGCACCACATTTACAGAACACCAGAGGTTTATGGTGATGAGGCAATCATAGAATACCGTGAACCTGCAGGGGTAATTGGTAAGCCTAAATTAGAGCTAAGAGGTATTTTACATTTTTATAGACTCGTTGATGATCCAAGGTTTGTCATTGGAGATAGCAGGGAAGTAGATAGTGACCCTTGCCAAGTAGATGCAAATTGTCCAGAAGGTGATCTATGGGAAAAGGAAAAGCACGCGATTGTGAGATTAAGTTTGGCTTCCTCCCAAGGAGGTGGATTGTGTTCTGGTACCTTAGTCAATAATACTGGACTTGATTGTAAAAATTACATTTTAACAGCTATGCATTGCACAGAGTTGTCCTCAAATGCGAATTTATTAGCATCATCAGCTCGTTTTAATTTCATGCGAAGCAATTGTGGATCTGGTTTAGGACCAACTTCACAGCAGTTAACAGGTTTATTCTTAAAAGCGGATTCAAATGATGGTGGCGGTGCTACTGGATCAGATTACGCATTACTGGAAATAGAGGATCCAATACCATCTACATGGACTGTTTATTATGCCGGATGGGATGCCTCAGATGCACTTCCAAGCACAATGACCAATGGTGCAAAAGTTGTTTGCTTGCATCATCCCTCAGGAGATTACATGAAAATATCGCACGCCAGCACTTGTACAAAAGCCACTTGGCAATCCAATGACAAACATTGGAGAACGGTTTGGATGTCCACTGAAACAAACCATGGCGTAACTGAAGGCGGTTCATCAGGCTCTCCAATTTTTAATGATAAGCATCAAATTATCGGTACTTTGACTGGCGGTGGTTCTTTTTGCACTTCACCCAATTCTCCTGATTATTATGGTAGAATGGCAAAACACTGGTCTCCATCTGCTAACCCCAATGCCAATGGTCAGGAATTGTCCGTTTGGTTAGATCCAGCGGGTACAAATGCGCTTTTCCTCAATGGTTCTTACCCTCACGTTGATAAGGTGTTACCTTGTGATCCTACCTCTGTAGAAGAAGAATTATTGCAATTCAATGATGTATTGGTTTATCCAACTTTCATCAATGAGTCATTCACTGTTGAATTAAAAAACAATCTATCTATCAATCAATGTCTGGTTTTTGATGCCAATGGAAAGTTGTTGCAAGACAGAAGAACAGATAGAAGCGCCTTGGTTTTCGAAACAACATCATGGGCTGACGGCGTGTACTACTTGACTGTTAAACACATTAATGGTAGCTTTGTAACCAAAAAATTGGTGGTGACGCATTAACAATGAAGCTGGAACAATTACTTGAGGAGAGTTGGAGAAATGAGTTAAAGGATTTCTTCAAACAAAACGCTTGGGAATGGATAAATAGAAAGGTTGAGCTCGCTTACGCTCAACCTTTTTGTTTTCCGCCAAAAGAACAATTATTCAGTGCTTTTCACTTAACTCCATACTCATCAGTTAAAGTTGTTATTATTGGACAAGACCCATATCATGGAGAAGGAGAGGCCAATGGCTTGGCCTTTTCTGTTAATTCAGGAATCAAGATTCCACCTTCATTGCGCAATATTTTCAAGGAATTGAAATCAGATTTGGGAATAGAACGCACGAATACTGATTTATCTGATTGGGCTCAACAAGGGGTTTTGTTATTGAATACAACCTTAACAGTCAACAAGGATAAACCACTTTCACATGCAGATTTCGGTTGGGAAAAATTTACAGATTTTGTTATTCAGAAAATTGCTGTGAAAAAAACTCCTGTCGTTTTCATACTATGGGGTAATCACGCGAAGAAAAAAAAATTATTGATCCCTCAGAAACAACACTTAATCATTGAGAGTGCGCATCCATCACCCCTTGGAGCTCATCGCGGTTTTTGGAATTCCAAACCTTTCTCAAAGGCAAATGCTTTTTTGGGGCAAGGGATTCAATGGGGTTGATGTTCTCCAGTCTTATTATCAAACATAGCAGCTGCCTTCCTCAATTCTGCCAACTCCTCTGTAGTTAAATGCCTCCATTTTCCAATGGGCAAATCCAAATGAATGTGCATGATGCGCACACGCTTTAAACTTTCAACTTCATAGCCCAACTCCTCACACATCCTCCTGATCTGTCTGTTCAAGCCTTGGGTTAAAATGATCTTAAAGGATTTGGGACCACGTTGCTTCACTACGCATGGTTTTGTAACAGTATCCAAAATGGCCACACCAGTGCTCATTTTCTCAATGAAATCTGGTCGAATGGTTTGCCTTACGGTAACCCAATACTCCTTTTCGTGATTATAAGATGTTCGGAGAATTGGATTAACAATGTCACCATCATTGGTCAATAAAATCAAGCCATGTGATGCCTTATCCAATCGTCCAATGGTGTAAATGCGTTGCTTGAAATTTAGATAATCAATGATGTTATTCTCATCATTCTCTGATGTGCATACGATCCCAACAGGCTTGTTAAAAGCAATGTAGAGTTTTTGAATAGGGGAGTGTGATACCAACTTTCCATCCACTTTCACTTCATCGGTCTCCGCAATTTTAGTCCCCAATTCAGGAACTTTACCATTGATGGTTACCTTGCCGCGCTCAATGTATTCATCAGCCTTGCGGCGAGAACAAAAGCCGGACTCACTTAAAAACTTATTGATGCGAATGGGATACTCCATGGTCAACGATTAACCCAAAAATGGATACTTGTAATCTCGTGGAGTTACAAAAGTTTCCTTAATGGTTCTTGGGCTTACCCAACGGATCAAATTCAAGTAGCTACCCGCTTTGTCATTGGTTCCACTTCCACGCGCTCCGCCAAAAGGTTGTTGACCAACAACAGCTCCAGTTGGTTTGTCGTTGATATAGAAATTTCCTGCAGCGTTTTCTAGAGCCAAGCATGCTTGATTGATGGCATAACGATCTCTTGAGAAAATAGCTCCTGTCAAGGCATATTCCCCCGTTTCATCTACCAACTTCAACATTTCATTCCAATCCGCATCTGGGTATACATAAATGGTGATGACAGGACCAAAAATCTCTTCGCAAAGCGTTCTGAATTTTGGATTACTTGTCAATACAACTGTTGGCTTAATAAAATATCCCGTGCTATCATCACAATGTCCACCAACTAGAATCTCCGCATCCGATTGTGTTTTAACATAATCGATATAAGCTTTGATTTTTTCATACGCCTTTTTATCAATCACAGCATTGATGAAGTTATTGGTATCGGCAGGACTGCCCATTTTAAAGTCGTTGACATCTGCAACAACTTTATTCTTCACCATTGGCCAAATGGAGGCTGGAATGTATGCACGAGATGCAGCACTGCATTTTTGACCTTGAAACTCAAAAGCTCCGCGTGAAATAGCAGTTGCAACTTCATCTGCATTGGCTGAAGGGTGAGCAACAATGAAATCTTTACCACCCGTTTCACCAACTATTCTTGGATAAGTTCTGTATGAATCCAAATTGCTTCCAATCTCTTTCCACAAATGCTTGAATACAGCAGTAGAACCTGTAAAATGTAAGCCAGCAAATTCTTTGTGTTTAAATACAACCTCTCCAGCTGTTGGTCCATCTGAAGCTACCATGTTGATAACACCGTCGGGAAGGCCAGCTTCATGAAACAATTCCATAATAATCTGAGCACTGTACAATTGACTATCAGCGGGTTTCCATACTACTACATTGCCCATCATGGCTGCTGCTGCTGGCAAATTAGCTGCGATACTCGTAAAGTTAAATGGTGTTATGGCAAATACAAATCCCTCCAATGGTCGGTACTCCAACCTGTTCCACATGCCAGGTAATGAACCGGGTTGGTCCATATAAATCTGCTGCATATAGGTAACATTGAAACGGAAAAAATCAATCAACTCACACGCCGCATCGATCTCAGCTTGCATCACATTCTTGCTTTGTGCTAACATTGTAGCTGCATTCATGCGATCCCTATATGGACCTGCCAATAAATCAGCTGCTTTTAAAAATATAGAAGCCCTATGTTCCCAAGGCAATTGTGACCACTGCGTCTTTGCATTCAATGCCGCATCTATAGCTGCACTTACATGACTGGCATCTCCAATGTAGGCTGTGCCAATCTGTTTCTGATGTTCGTGAGGAGGGCAAATGATGTGGGTCTTTTCTGTCTTAATAGTACGACCGCCAATGTACAATGGCACTTCCAATTGGGAGTTGTACATTTGGTGATAGGTATCCATTAAACGCTGTCTTTCAGCACTACCCGGAGCATAGGCCTTTACGGGCTCATTAATGGGTGTAGGAATTTTGTAATTACCTTTTGGCATAATCTAAATTTTGAGAAGCAAAGGTAGGAAATCTTCACCGGCATTCACCCAATTGTGCAGCCTTCTTCAACAGCTTCCAGTAGGTATTGCGGTAAAAAGAATATTGAAAAGTGTCATTGTGCCACACGACGCAAAAAACCCCACCATAGCGCTCCACATCATTTAATCGCTTTTCCATTTCTATCATCACCTTTTCAGGTGATGCAATATTCATATATCTGGGCGTAATAATGGCCTGATCCATCGCGCAAAATGGAATTTCAAGTACGCTCGAAATTTTTTTGTTCTTGATATCAAACAAGTAATACGGCAATGAACAACTGGTTCGCCAGCCTGTCCGATCTGTAAAACCTATGCTGCTATCCTCATCCACCCCTGCCAACATCAATTGCTCGGCAAAATTGAATGGATGAAAACGTTGAAAATGTTGACGATTTTGCTGACTGCTTTTGCTGGTATTTAACTGATCACGAAATGCCTTCCAGTTGGCAGTGATTCCTTGCATACTTTGAGACGATGCGTAATTGGTCAAGCATCCAATCTTTCCATCTGCAGAAAAAACCATTCCAATAATATCCGCAATATTTTTGTCTGTTAAATGATACTGTGGATCAAATTCAGGTTGTTGTATTGCAGGACAAAAGTAAAAGGTTGGTCGACTTTTGAAATTGAGATTCTCTTGGACCATCCATTGAAAATGGTTAAACGGATCTATACGCTCTTTAAACAAGGGAAACAATACCAATCTCATCAGTTCTTTAATCACCCTTCTAAGTGAATTTCCAAATCTAAAACTTCCCAAAGCCCTTTTCACATGGACCAGCCAACGCTCACCTTGGTATTTATAGGGACGATCAACGTTATGACTGATACGATAGTTCTTTTTTGGTAAATGCCATTGAAATGCAGGAATTCTAGATTGAACCAATGCTAAAATTCGTTCTGCGCATTCGTTAACCAAACAACGCTCGTGCCAACGCTTTTCTACGACCAGGGAATGAACAGAACTAATACGTTGATGCATGTCTTTTTCCTCCTGTAAGCATTCAGCATATTGCGAAAGCAAATAAAAAATAGTTGCCCAATCGTCCAAAACTGAAGCTTTTGAAGGATGCGCAATTCCATTACGCAAAGGAATAGGAACAAAATTAGGGTCAAGCCAGTGCCTTTCTAAATCAATCAACAAAGTGTCGTCAAACGTTATGAATTGACTTGCATTCTCGAAAAATGTAATGCCCTGACATTGTTCATCTATTGACCAATCAATTGGGCAAGACAAATAATGTTGTTCAAGAAATTGAACTACATATTGCTTTAATACCAGTGCTTCTGAATTGGTGATCAATTGCATGATAGTGCGAACATACAAAAAAGTTGCGTGGTCATTTCAAGGTATTGATGTACCTTTGAGCCTCATTCAAGAAATAGATCATGGAACTTAACCTAATTTTATTTGGCCCTCCAGGTGCGGGGAAAGGAACACAAAGTGAATACCTAATTCAAAAGTATAACCTGGTGCATTTGAGTACTGGCGATATTTTTAGAGCCAATATCAAAGGTGAAACGGCCTTGGGAAAAGAAGCCAAAGCCTTTATGGACAGGGGTGAGTTGGTGCCTGACTCCTTGACTATTTCTCTTCTGGAATCTGAAGTGAATAAAAATCCAAATGCCCATGGGTTTATTTTTGACGGATTTCCAAGAACTCAGGCTCAAGCAGAGGCTTTAGATTTGTTTCTGCAAGGAAAAGGTTCTTCTATATCATGCTTGGTTGCATTGGAAGTGGAAGAGGAAGAGTTGAAACAACGACTATTAAAAAGAGGAGAATCTTCTGGAAGAGCAGACGATGTGAACCCAGAGATTATTCAAAACAGAATCAACGTGTACAATAGAGAAACCACGCCAGTGGCAGATCATTATCGTTCACAGAACAAATACAAAGGCATAAATGGATTAGGTTCCATTGAAGAAATAGCAGAGCGTCTATGCGCTGCCATTGACGAAGCCCGCGTGAACGCTTAATCCATGGCATCAGAAAACTTTGTAGACTACGTAAAAATATGTTGCCGCTCTGGAAAAGGAGGGGCGGGTTCAGCGCATTTTAGAAGAGAGAAATTTGTGCCTAAAGGTGGACCAGATGGAGGAGATGGCGGAAGAGGTGGTCACATCATCATCAGAGGAAATGCTCAATTATGGACTTTGCTCCATTTAAAATACCGCAAACACGTTATCGCAGATCCTGGACAGGGTGGCATGGGTGCTCATAAAACAGGAGCGGAAGGAGAGGATATTATTCTTGAAGTCCCTTTGGGTACCATCGCCAAAGATGCTGAAACTGGGCTTGTACATTTCGAGATTACTGAAGATCAACAAGAGTATATTTTGGTTGCTGGTGGTCGAGGTGGTCTTGGAAACAACCATTTTAAAACGGCCACTAACCAAGCACCACATTATGCTCAGCCCGGAGAACCTGGGAAAGAGGAATGGAAAATCCTTGAACTTAAAGTATTAGCAGATGTAGGGTTGGTCGGTTTTCCCAATGCCGGTAAATCAACATTGTTGAGCGTTGTATCCGCTGCAAAACCAGAAATTGCGGACTATCCTTTTACAACCATTGTTCCCAATTTGGGGATGGTTCGATATAGAGATCACCGCAGCTTTGTAATGGCTGACATTCCTGGTATCATTGAAGGTGCTGCTGAAGGTCGCGGATTGGGTCATCGCTTTTTAAGACACATTGAACGCAATGCTTTGCTACTTTTCATGATTCCATGTGATGCCAAAGACATTGTTGCAGAATACAACGTTCTTTTGAATGAGTTGAAGAAGTTCAATCCTGAATTGTTGAATAAAAGAAGATTTTTGGTAATTACCAAAAGTGACATGCTGGATGATGTCTTGATGGCACAAATGTCAGAATTGCTCCCGAAAGATATTCCCCACATGTTCATTAGCGCTGTAACGCAAATGAATATTGAAGCGTTGAAAGACGAATTGTGGAAACAGATGAACCGTTAATCCTGTTTGTATTTTTCCATGGCTTCCAAAAGTATGGAGCGCATTTGATTTCTGATTTTAGCAGGAGATACCACCTCCAGATCATTTCCAAATGACAACAACTTAGCATATAGTTCTGGGGAGGGGTAAACCTCCAACTTGAACTCAATAAATGATTCCGTTTCTTTGGTGACCTTCTGCGAACCGTGCAAAGGCTGTGTCTTCAATAATCTTCCGGGTATGGGTTTCATGCGCAAAGTTATCTTCTCAGCCTTGGTGTTTCCTTTGGTCTCAGTAATTCCAATACTGAATCGGAAAAAAGCCATTGCATCAAAGTTGACATCTGAATCAATCCGCTGCTCTGTATAAATAGCATCTACAATACGTTCCAAACCAAATGTCAAATGTAGTTTGCGTTCTGGCACGTAGCCAATGAGATACCAGCGGCTGTCGAACTCCTTGAGCAACTTGGGATGAACCTCGTAATTCTTGGTTTTATTCTCCCTAAAACTTTTGTAATCAATAAATACCTTCCGCTTTTCTTTTATGCAATTCAATAAAGGAATCAATCTATCGACGCCCTGATTGGTCATGTTGTGCTCAAATTGAATGTATTGATTCAAATCTTCTTCATCATGACTAGAAATGCTCAAGCGGCTAACAATCTTATCAATCGCATGTCCATACGCATTGAGAACGGGAACATCCCGAAATTGATCTAAAATGGCAGCAGCAAATCGTATAGAACTTAATTCATCATCACCAACATTGAATTGAGAAATAGAATAACCTTCTTCAGAATAAAAATAACCACCATGTTCACGACTGAAAGCGATAGGTGCAAAATAACCCAATTCATTTTCATTTTTCATGGCATAGATGTCTTTGTCGATTGTACTCAAAGAAACCGCACCTGCACCAGCGCCATACAAAGCCTCCTCACAGGCTTCACGCAAAGCATCGCGTGAAGGGTAAGGACGACCGCTGTTGTTCAAACAACGATCGATAACCCGATACCGAATTAGGGCGTATTTATTGGCTGGCATGTTCTGCGGTTAATTAAAATGGAAGATCATCTTCTTCCATTCCTGCAGGACCCAATTGGTCTGCACTCATAGGAGCAGGTGGGGGAGGGGAAGACATTCCAGAAGATGTGGGAGCCGAACTACTCATTCCCGCACCAACTTTTTCTACTCTCCAAGCAGTGGCACCGGTAAACCATTTGCCATTGTATTCGCGGGATTTGATATCAAAACTTACTTTAATTTCATCTCCTGTATTGAAGCCATCAATCATTCTGACCTTGTCTTTGAGGAGGTCAAAGCAAACATCGTAAGGATAGTTGCTTTCCACGGCAATAACAAAAGAACGCTTGTTGAAACCACTGGCGAAGGTTTCTTCGTTCAATACCAATTTTAATTTTCCACTTAATTCCATGTTTCAAATTTAAATCGCGATTTTGAATTTTTGTTGCAATCTTCTCAACAACTTTGATCCAATGCCCACTTCAATATTTTCAAGCACTCTTCCATTTCTTGTTGCTGAATGGTCAATGGGGGAGCTATTCTGAACGACCACGGACATGACAAAAACCAAAAAGTAATCAATCCTTTTGACAAGCACTTTTCAACCACCTGCTGAACTACCTGTTCATTCTCCAAATCAATAGCAAAGTAAAAACCCTTCCTTCTTATTTCCTTGACCAATGGGTGTCCTTTCAATTGCGATTCGATCCATGCACCCTTGCTCTCAACACCATCTACAACATCGCTGTCTCTATAAATCCGCAAAGCCGCAGCTGCAGCAGCACAAGCTACCGGGTGACCTGCAAAAGTACTAATGTGACCCAAGATTGGATCAAAACTCAATTGCTCGATCTTCATACGATTACTCACGACGCATCCAATTGGCATTCCCCCTCCCAGTGCCTTACCAAGAACCAATACATCTGGAACAATGTCATAATGCTCAAAGGCAAAAACTTTACCTGTTCTTCCCATTCCACACTGTATTTCATCTAGAACCAATAAGGCTCCGTTTTCAGTGCATCGGTCACGCAAGGCTTGAAAAAACAAAGGATTGGGAATTCTTATTCCTGCATCTCCCTGAATCGTTTCTAAGAAAACTCCTGCAGTCTTTGTTGTTATCAATGACAAATCATCCCAATGATTCAATCGGATATATGCAATATCAGGAAGAAGTGGTCTAAAGGCTCCTTTCTTCTTTTCATTGTAACTAATGGACATGGCGCCATGTGTATTGCCATGATATGCCCCTTGAAAGGAAATGATTTCAGTCCTTCCCGTAACTCGCTTAACCAATTTCATGGCTGCTTCTATGGCCTCAGCACCACTATTTACAAAGTAGCAGCAATTCAAATCATCTGGTAACATGGATATCAACGTTTCTGCAGCAAGGTTTTGTGATCGTTGTACATATTCTCCATAAACCATCGCATGCAAATGACGGTCAACTTGCTCATGGATTGCAGCCAATATTTCTGGCTGACCATGCCCCAAATTGTTAACACCAATACCCGACACAAAATCGATGTAACGCTCACCATTTGGACCATACAAATAAATGCCTTCAGCCCGCTCAATGTTAATACCCAAAGGGTAGGGGGTGGTCTGAGCCAGATGCAAATCAAAAAATACTTGACTCATTTTTCTCTATCGTCAGCGTAATCAATTACAATTTCATCAGCGAATATCCACGATTTACCGCCTTGTCCCAAGTGCCATTTGGGAATAACTTCGAAAGCTGTTTCAGCCGTAATTTCAATGGCTTTGATGTACATTTTATCCCTAACATCACATTGGATGATACGCTGCATTCCTCCATAGATTTCTTGTTGATCTGTACAAGCAATACTTCCCAAGGAAACTTTTTCCCCATTTTCCAAAACAGCAGTAAAATGAACCATTTTGGGATACCATATCCAAGTCTTGATGTCCTGAAAAACACTTAATCCAATGGATTTGACCTGACGACTTTTTTCACCCAAATCCACGGTTACAGTCATGGGAATTCCGTAATATCCTTGCCAACCTCCCGTTCTGAAATCCTTTCCACCAAAGGCACCGTCTATCAATGCATCTCGGCCACCACCTGTATATTGGTTGTCATATTGTGCAATTTGAGTGATGCTCTTTTTAGGATCTCTCTTATTAAACACAGCAACGCTCCATCCACTTTTCAGTTCTTTGGATTGAGCCTGCGCTCGAATTGTGCAAGCCTCATTGATTTCAAATGGTAAGGAATACACAAATGATTTAGTCACTTTTCCTTTTTTATTCAAAATTTCTACTTGGATGGTTACTCCATTCAAGGCATCCAAAATTTCAATTTTTGCATTTTGGGTAAAGCTCAATGCAGGTCCTTTGATAATGGGCAATGGAATAATTTGAGTGGTCATAATGCGTGATGGATTAACAGCGGTAGTGATTACACTGTCCAATGCATTGACGCGGGAAACATTCCTAAAAGGTGAAAAAGCAATCCATTTGGTTCCCTGACCTGGCGCTGGCTTGTAAATACCATTCATGGCACAAACGAGCCATGCCGACATTTGACCGCAATCTTCATTTCCGCTCAATCCATCAGGTGTAGGCGTGTACAACGTTTCAATAATCTGCTTTAAAAAAGTTCTTCCTGCTTTTTCATATTGTTCT
>CAZNVU010000050.1:0-16954 GCA_964576575.1 uncultured Chryseobacterium sp. | reverse complement strand
TTAGAAATTATCCAAATCCACTGGTCGCATTACGCCGAACCACTTCAAGATTTTCTCTCCCACTCCAGGAACATTGACATGAATAATGTAGGTTCCTGATGCGATTGGAATGTTCTTGCCATTCTTTAAGTCCCAATCCAAACTGGTCAATGGATCAGCTTTCTTGAACTGTCTAATCATCGTTCCGTTCATGTCGTAAATCGTTACCACGCACTCCTCAGGCAAGTTGGTAATCTTTATGCGATTGTCCAATTTGCTCGTCTCATACAAGCTAAATGCATAGTAAGGATTTGGAACAACATTGATCATGCTCAGCGCATCCTCAGCTGTTGCTGCATCTCCCAACACTGGTGCAATGCCCTTGGTGCTGAAGCGGTACAATGGTCTCCATGTATTTTGTGCTGTGCTCAAGTCGTTAACATCTCCGCTATTGTAACGGAACTTATCATAAGCCTGTGCTACACGCAATCTTACACGTACCGTATTTGGAATCAATCCTTCCTCTACTGATAACAAACTATAACCAGGCGTCAAGGCTGCTGATCCAACCCATGTGGCAGCACGGAAGATCTTCTTCCAATTGCTTGAACTCAAAGAGTTATTGCTCAATTGATCAAACAAAAACTGTCCATTGTCATATCCAGGTACCACTGTCGTGCTGTTGTCCTCATTGGCAAAGTTCTTAAACACATATATCCAATGTTGTCCTGCAGCTACAGCTCCAAATCCTTGAGGTGCAATCAAATTGGAAGTTGGATTCCAAATCATGTCATTTCCATTCTCTCCAACCAACCATGAATCCTCTCCAAAGGCCAAGTTCAAACGCTCACCTGTTCCCAAGTCAATGGCATATCCTGGGAACCATCCCATTCCCCATTCGCCTGTCAAGTTTCCTTCAGCGGCATTGAAGCCTGCATCATCTGCTGTTCTTCCATTCTTGTCCACTGACTTGTGGTGACGCATCTTCATCTTGGTTGGTGCTCCATTGCTGATGCCGTCATTGTCCTCTGCTAGGCCATTGGCGTTCATCTCAAACACTACGCAACGTGTCCACTTGCTCTTATCACTGGTCATCACAACATCTACGTTGTTCAATCCGCGGATATTGCTTCTGCGATCTGAGTCAATCGTATTGTTGTCTCCCTTGACGTCATTGATGGTTGGTGCTACATTGTTCACTGTTGCTGTTGGTGTAGCTGGATCTCCATCCGTGTCAAAGTTCAACACAGAATAAGATGCCAAGCAATATGGTCCCCATGTTCCACCTACTACACCCTCATACTTCTCTGAAGCATCCGTGAAAGGATCATCGCCACTTCCTTGTTCAAAATCATCATACAACTGCTCAAACAATGCAGCAGCATCTGTTCCCTCTGTCTTTACACTTCCTGCTCTTAGCCAATTTGCCTCTTGGAATCCTTCTTGATCAGGAATACCTGCAAACCATGGCTTGGACGGATCTGCAAACTCGATGCTTCCAGAAATCAACTCCGTGTAATGCTTCACAAAAGCACCATCATCGTTCAAGTATTGGTATTGACTCCAATTGATGGACAATCCATAATCCAGCAATATATCCTCACTGCCCATTCTAAAGCTGTGTTCGGGTGTCAACGTATCTCCAGTGGTCAAGTTCACCAGTTGCCATGACATAGAATCAGGACTAGACTCCGTATTGTCTGTTGCTACCAAAGACAACTCAAAATCTGCCGCTGGCAAGGCCAATGGATCAACCACCTTTACATCAACAGGACCCATACCTGGAAGGTATGTGCACTCTGAAGAAGTTACATTAGATAAAATAGCTGCCTCTGTTGCTGCATCCAATGTCAAACTGTTTAGTCCATTTCCTTTTCCTTCAATGCGCGTCAACGCAACACCATCTCCGTACTGAGCGTTCAAAATAGAACCACCGTTGGCTGGAGTTTGGCTGTGAGGAATGGCTGCTATGACGGGAATAGCGCCAAACACCGCTTTTCTTGATGCCAGAAAAGGTTGATCTTGACCTACGGCCAATCCAACATTGTAAGATTCGTAGTTGTTGTATCCGTAGGCAACCACCATGAAGTAATAGGTCTTATGATTGATTAGTCGACTATCCTCTTGGGCAAAAGCATCTGTTTTGATTTGGAAGGAGCGACGGATTCCCTCATCACTTCCCTGCACCATCAATAAAGGAGTAATCTGACCTGTTTCTGTATCACGTTCAAAATTAACGATGGTCCCTACACCATTTTCAACATCGCACTGCGCTACCAATCTGGCTTTTGTAATATCATACAAATCAGCGCTAGTGACTTTGTTATTGGCCAATTGGTATACCATATAACCTTCAAAATTGTAGCTTCTCTGTTCGCTTGTCAATGGATTTAAATCACTGTCAAACTCAGGGATGGTAGGATCCACCAAAGCATATTGTTCTTGATAGTTGGAACTGATAACATTGTCATTGGTCAACATCAAAATGATTTCACGATCCAACTCACGAACTGAAACATCCGGAGCATCAGGACCTGAAACCAACTCGAAACAATTATCGAACAATGCTTGGGCTTTGTCATCTGCAGCGCGAACAAGATTAACAGATTCAAAAGGAGTACCACTCAAAGAACGCGCATACACGACACCTACAGTAATGTTGTTGTAATCGCCGGGCTCTAATGTAAAAGGACCCGCACTTTGCATAAAACGACGATCTCCCGCAGGATTGCCACTGCTCACTTCAGTCCAAGGAGAAGTCCCAGTACCCAAAGTTCCAAAGTTGTAAGGATCAGTATCACCCGGAAACATGAAATCAGCGGCAATGGACAAATCAGCTCCAGAGGCTTCTGTCAAAGCATTTCCACCATACGCCATGCGTTGACCATTCTTCCAAAATCCACGCATGTAGTTGTAGTAATGAATGGCAATTGTGGGATAACCAGCAGGACCTGAACCATTTCCATGATACAAGAATTTTCGCATACCGAAACGCTCATTGTCTACAACGCCATCTCCATAACCGATGCCAATTCCCTTGTAAGGGATACCCTTCAAATCAATCGCTTCCAAAATATCTGTTGTGAGTGGATTATCTATCGAATCCTCATCTTGATAGGGACCTTCAAAGAAGTCAACACCAACAGCCGGAGGATTGGCTCCGTATCCAGGTGATAATCCTGTCGGATTGTCTATTGCAGGTCCATTGTAACCATAACCCAAACCGCGCTGCACATCACAGCCAACATAATCATCTGTATGACCTCCCAAATCACAGTCAATCCATGTTCCAAAATAAGTTTCCTTCAATGTTTGCGTTCCTTGGTTGATGAGCACATAATTGTAGAAGGTCATGTTGTTGATTTCATCGTTGGTATTAAATGCAAAAGCTTGAGCGCGGATTTCCATACCGATGGGCTGTCCTTGGGACTCTGTATGAGCATTCCCTTTGTCATTGAATACCCAGTAATAATTGATATCTCCATACAACGGAACTATGTCTTCTCTCTTTCGGGTTCCGCAGTTGATCTCTCGCGTAAAATCAAACCAAGGATAATCGCCATTTTGTGGGTCATACAAACCATCTTGGTCAAAGTCATAAAAAGGAGCAATGTACATGTCTTGACCTTGGGCGGTATTTCCCATGGCAGGGTAATCATAAAAATAACTGGGAATGGAATAAGGACCGCCCATTGTAGCATCCAAATCGCAGTTAGGATCATTGGCACATTCAAAATATTGGCGTTGCCGTTGTGCATCTTGTCGATATGAAACAGTGAAACGATCCCACTGCTGACAAACTGCATCATTGGTTGATGCACTTCCGTCATTGGTCAATGGTCCAGGCCAATAGTCATTGCCATCATAACGATACAAGATAGCTGCCATCTTCAATTGTTGGTCGGGAGAGATTCCACCCATCCACAATGAGCCCGCAAACAAGACAGAAACATTCCCTTCCTTGGGAACAAAATAATGGGAGCGTCCGTTGGCACGGTCTTGCCATAGCGATCCACCCGTCTCTATCAAAGCACTCACATTGTTCCAATCCAAATCGCGCAAAGCGGTGGAAGGAGCACAGGCAGCGGCTTTCAGCTCACCTTGTAATTTTGAGGAACGCGCACTTTTCGCCGGAACTTTTCCCATGGCGACCAAATCATCATGTGACTGGGCGTGGCTTAGAAATTGCCCTATAAAACAAACAACAATTGTAGCAATCCAACGATTTAAAACAATTGACCTTGGTAGGTTGAATGTATCCATTTTTGATTTTCGGTATAATAAAGCATGCCTTTGATTGGCACCTTCCAAATATCGAATAAAACCTTTGAATAATCATCAATCTGACTCAAATGTTCAGCCTTTTCTTTGCCTGTTTTAAAGTCAATCAATTCAATACAATCTTTTGCTAGCCGATAAGCGTCTGGTCGCAATTCCTTACCACCCTCTAGAAGCAGCGACTCTTCAATTCGCCAGGCATTATCCTGGGGGGACAGAACCAACTTCATCCAATCTGCATTTTCCGTAACCGTTTTCCACAACATGCGCTCTTCATCATCAGCAATGGGGTAAGTCTGATCAAAAATTTCCATTGCTTTTGTAGCATTTTGGTGCAGCAACATCAATTGTAAAAAAGCATGGGTACGCTCTCCTTTCTTTCTCGACATCCAATGATCATGGTCTTCATTTCTTTTGGTAGCAGAGAAACGAATGTTCACTTTCTTGGATCGTACTTGAGTTTTCATATCACGAATTTCGACGGCTGAAACTTGACTCTCCCCCTTCTTCTTACTTGGCTCACCAAGCGACCATGACTGCTCAACGGCTTCAGCACCCATGGCCTCAAAAACTTCCTTGAAAGTCTGTGTAAACAATGTATCTATGATGGCTACATCACCGCTACTTCCTTCTTCTTTATCCGCAATAATTTCTTCTTGTAAAATATACAGACGTTCCTCGGCTCTGGTTTGCGCAACGTACATCAAATTGAATTGATCCAACAATTGATTGTTGTATTCTTCGACAAAGGCATCAGGTTGATAATACTTGGGTTCTGCAGAGCTGAAGCGCAAAAAAACATCTTTCAAAGGAATGCCAGGGACATCATTGGGAACCCAAATATTTTGAGATGGATTCTTGGATTGAAAGCGTGGATAAAAAACCACAGGAAACTCCAAACCCTTGGATCGGTGAATGGTCATGATGCGAACGGCATCATCACTCACATTGCTTTGTATGCAAAGTTTCTCTTTTGCTTTGGACCACCATGCAATAACTTCTGCAGGATAAAAACCCCATTGGGTTGACCTCTGAGACAACTGATCCAACAGGAATTCTAAATACTCATCCATGCCCAATTGCAAATCGTCAATGAAAGATTTGGCCAAGTCATAAGCGGACAAGCCCGTTTCCCATCTTGCCTTGATATTGGGGTTCCATTGATTTACAAAACCCTCAATACCGCCCAATACACGCTTCTCCCTACCTTCTTTGGATCGATGAATAACCATACAAGCGTCGATGGCTTTTGTCAAATCAAAAGACAATTCGTCCAGCTCAGATAATGAGCGCAACAAGTCAAATCTAAAATATACTTCCTTTGGTTTGGCCAAGAAAGACAAATAGGACATCACCGTTCGAACCTTTGCGGAAAGAGACAACAAAAAACTATCGTGGGTATTCATGGGAATACCATGTTCCTTCAACGCTTCCGCAATAGGGGCGGCCTCCTTCCTTCCTTTTCGTGTTAAAATGGCCATGTCAGAATAAGAAAACCCGTCAGCATGAGCTGCCTGAATGGACTGAACCAAATCAATCATCATGTCCTCTCTTGCTGTTCCTTTGTTCTGAAACAATTTGTACCGCACATAACCTTGGTCGGGATGATGGGGCAATTGGGCCTGGTTGATGTATACTTTTTTATTCACATCGGTCATTTTCTCCCGAATCGCATCAAAATATTTATTGTTAAACAAAACAACATTCTGATGTGAACGCCTATTGGTGTTCAACTCCATGCTCTTATAACCTTCCTCTAGCAAAACTTCTAACCCCTGCAAACCATCATCCTCAGGGATATTGGGCAAGTTGACAAACTGATGTACATCCCCGTTTCTCCAGCGGTAGATAGACTGCTTACCATCTCCTACAACAAATATTTCTCCTCCTTTGGACATCCCTTGATGAACCAAGGGTAGAAAATTCCGCCACTGCAATTTCGAAGTGTCTTGAAACTCATCAAACAGCAAATGATCAAATCTTTCCCCCACTTTTTCATACACAAATGGCGTCGGATTATTGATCATTACCTTGGAAATCATTTGATGAAAATCCTGGATCATCAAGAAATTTCGTTCTTGTTTAATTCCTTCGGAAAGTTCGTGCAGATAATGCACCAAACCCATGGCATAGAAATTCTTGGCAATGGAATCCACCAAGTACAATTGCTTGATTTCAGTACCATGAAACCACTCCCAAAGCTCGGCAATCCTATTAGCGATATCATTTGCATTGGCCTCAAAAAGGTGTTTCACTTGAACGTTTCCCCCTTTGGTTCTGAACCAACTGGCCTCCTCACCTTGTTCCCACCAACTGGACAACTCCGTCTTGATAAAAGGATTGCTGTCGTAAAACAACGTGTGTGACTCTTTCAGCTTTGCAAAAACATCGCAGAAATACCCTTTTCTCCAATGATCATCTTTGTCCAAAGAGCAACTCATCAACAGGTCATGAATCTCAGCCGCCATTCCCTTGGGCGTTTGCATCAAACGGTCTTTAATTACAAATAAATTCTGAAATATTCTTTCAAAATCTGAAAGGGTTAAACCCGCCTCCTTTTGCGACTCCAATGCGGCCATCCCCCATTCAGTGGTAATGGTTCTGGCGTATTCCAACATCACAGACTTAGGATTCCAAGCCTTGCCATCCTCCATTTGAATCTGGACCAACTTCTTGAGGTATTTAGTGACCGCATCCACTTTGCCTGCTTGATCCAAACAACGATCCACCACTTCCTCCAAAACCCTATCCGTATCCATTTCAATGTTAAAATCAGGATGCTGTCTAAGATCTCTGGAAAATGCCCGCACGATGCGGTGAATGAATGAATCAATGGTTGAAACTGAAAACCGGTGATAATGGTGCAAAATATGAGACAATGTGCTTTTTGCACGAGACTCCAACTCCAATGGGTCTATGTTCATCTCTTCTTGCAACAACCAAAAAAGTTGACCACCAGCACTTTCTTTGTCCAAGCGGGTTCCCTGCGAAAAATCGTGTAGCCTAGCCAAAATCCTGCTTTTCATTTCAGCCGCCGCATTATTGGTAAAGGTGATGGCCAAGATGTGCACATAGGCATCAGCGGATTTCTCTCTCAAACACAATGACAAAAATTGTTTGACCAAACTGTAGGTCTTTCCGCTCCCTGCAGAACTGCGGCAAACCCAAAAAACTGGACCGTGGTGATTCATGTCATCGAAAATAACGGAGTTTAACAGCTTTGTTTCACTAAAATTATTAACTGTTGATATATTTTTGAGGATATGAATAAATGGAAACGTTGGGCTATGCTCTCTGTATTGTTCTTGCTTTTTGCGCAGTGCAATAAATGCAAAGAAGTTGTTGTAGATCCGCCTGAAACTGAGCAACAGACTAAATATGTTTTCAAATGGGATGTTGTATTTGGAAACAATAATCTTGTTCAAGGACAAACCTACAATCACATAGATGGCTACCGGCTGCTTTTGGAAGATTTCAGAGGTTACATTTCCAACATCACCTTGTACGATGAAAATGATTCAGCCCATGTCATACAGGATATTGCGCTCCTCAATTGGTTCAATGATCCCCAGCTCACCATCACAGCTGCACCTCTGAACGTTAAACGCATTGGTTTCAGTTTGGGCATTCCCCCTTCTATCAATACCAATACAGATCCCACTACTTATCCCAACAGCAGTCCTTTAAGTGTAGGAGGTGCGGCTGGTATGTTCTGGACATGGAACACTGGCTATATCTTTTATCAACTCAATGGAAAGGCTGACCTAACAGGTTCCACAACCGCTCCACTCATTGATCCCATAGCCTACCATTGCGGTGATGATACGTTATTCCAAGAATTGATTTTTGATGTTCCTGATGTAACTGTAATCAAAGGACAAACGCAAACTTGGAACTTCTCTCTTGATGCCCAAAAATGTTTTTGGAGCGATGCTGACACCTTGCACTTGGATACCGATTATCTCACACATACCACTGGCAATTTACCATTGGCCATTCGCGCGATGAACCTCTACGCATCATCCTTTCAATGGATACCGTAAAAATCGTCGCATTCCTTTTCTCATTTTTTCTAGCCGGTTGTCAAGAACCTGCAACACAATCCTGTGATCAAAAAAACTTTCGCTATCGCTTCCCCAAACATTTCCCGAAGGTTGTTCTTCCCGAAGACAATTTACCCAATGAATGCCGAATATTACTTGGACGAAAATTGTTTTACGATACAAGATTATCCAAGGATCAATCGCTATCTTGCGGTAGCTGTCACAACCTCAACATGGCCTTTACTGACGGGCAAAAAACATCCAAGGGTTTTCATCAGAAAACTACACAACGAAACTCACCAACGATTTTTAATCTGGCTTTTGCTCCATACTTTCTAAGCGAAGGTGGAGTGAAAACATTGGAACTGCAAGCCCTAGCCCCATTGTTAGACACCGCTGAAATGCACGGCAATGCCAAAGGCATTTCTCCATTGTTACTCCATGATTCTGAAATCCAAAAACTGAGTCAACAAGCATATGGACGGCCATTGGATTATTACGTCATCACAAGGGCATTGGCGTGTTTTCAACGAAGCCTTATCAGCGCGGACACGCCATTTGATCATGCATACTACTACAAAGATCAACCATGGGATAGTGCTGTCTATCGCGGTTGGCAGCTCTTTCAATCCAAAAAACTTCAATGCAGTGAATGTCACCAACCACCACTTTTTACAGATTATCAATTCTATAATATTGGCCTAAAAAACAACAACGATTTGGGGAAGGAACGTGAATCCTACAACATCCAAGACCGAGGGAAATTCAAAACACCAACGCTCCGAAACATAGAACTTACACCACCCTACATGCATGATGGATCTCTTGCTACTTTGGAAGAAGTAATTGAGTTTTATAATAAAGGAGGACATACCAATCCTGAAAATCAAGACCCGCGCATTCAACCACTCCAACTCACTAATCAAGAAAAAAGTGACTTGATTCAATTCTTAGAGAGTTTAACAGATTGGAACGCTGTTCAATATGAAAGGTTTTTACCTTTGGAACAACAACGATGAAAAAACAGAATTGGATATTGTCAATCATGATTTGCATGGCATTTGTGGCCTGTAAATATGACATTCTTGAACAACAGCAAGATGATAACGACACCAATGGCGTAGCAGATGATTTTTCATTGACCACTCCATATCCATTGGATATACCTCCTTTTTTTCCACCAATGGACATTCCCCATAATAATCCACTGACTCAAGAAAGTGTATTGTTGGGAAAGTATTTGTTCTGGGAGAAAAAATTAAGCTTGGACAATTCCATTTCTTGTGGGAGTTGTCACCTTCCAGAAAGTAGCTTTTCAGACCCCAATCGCTATTCAGCTGGGGTTGGTGGCACGCTCGGCAATAGGCAATCCATGGCGCTTATCAATCTAGGTTGGGCTAGGCATTTCTTTTGGGATGGTCGAAACAGTTCACTTGAAGATCAAATATTAGAGCCTGTTGAAAATCCTATTGAGATGCATGAACAATGGAGCAATGTGGTTCACAAATTGGCAGAGGATACAATTTATCCTCCAATGTTCAAAGCTGCATTTGGATCAGTTCATATCACAAAAGAAAGGGCGGCCAAAGCCATTGCCTCATTTATAAGAACAATGGTCAGCGCTGGATCCAAGTTTGACAAACAACGCATTGGTCAATACACATTTACACCAGAAGAATACCGAGGGTTTATCTTATATACAACAGAAGGAGGTAGTCCAGAGGAAGTGGCTGGTGGCTCATATGGCGCAGATTGCTTTCATTGTCATGGGTTTGGAGATATGCAAATGACAGACGGCCTTTTTCACAACAATGGCTTAGACCCGAATTTTCAAAATGACCCTGGACGTTTCAATGTCACATTAAACACTTTAGATAGTGGAAAATTCAAAACTCCTACATTGAGAAATATTGAATTTACAGCACCTTACATGCATGATGGAAGATTCAACACGCTATTGGAGGTCATTGAGCACTATAACACTGGCGGGCATCCTTCTACTACCATAGACTCGTTTATGAAGTTTACCTCTGGAGGTTTGCAATTATCTGAAACATCAAAGAATGATTTGATTGCCTTTCTGAAATGCCTGAGCGATACAGCATTCATGAACAACGTCAATTTTAAAGACCCACATGAATGAGGAATTAAAAAAATGGTTGGAACGCGCCAAGACCGAGAAAAAACTCAATAAAAAATGGCTGACCAATCAGAAGAACAACAAAAAATTGGACAACCTTTTTCATGAACAGCATGAGCAGATGTTTGAAAAGGTGGATTGCTTAGAATGTGCCAATTGCTGTAAGACTACCTCTCCTATTTTTCGCGACGTAGACATCAATCGCATTGCCCAGCACTTGCGAATGAAGCCATCCTTGTTCACAGAAAAATTTTTACACATCGATGAAGATGGGGACTGGGTTCTAAATCAATCACCATGTTTTTTCTTGGGAGAAGACAACAAATGCAGCATCTATGATCACCGTCCCAAGGCTTGTAGGGAATATCCGCACACAGACAGGAAGAACATGGCGCAAATTTTAGATCTCACCTACCGTAACACCCTGGTTTGTCCTGCTGTAGCCAAAATGGTACAGAACATCCAACAAAACAGCACATTCAACACCTAAAAGCTTAAAACCTTTTTTTCTTACTCTATTTATCAAACCTTTTTTTCTTTACTTCGTAATATGGATATGGTAAAAAAGGGGATACTCATCGCGCTTCTTATGATAGCAGGACAATGGGTCTTACAAGCCCAAAATTGTCTCACAGTATTGGATCATGAAGGTGATCCCTCATCACACCCTTATTGGTATTCTTGTTCAGGTGGCAACTTTAATTTCAATCTTCAAAGCAGTCAAACTTGGGGAGCCGTTTCAATTGCTTGGGGAGATGGAACAGCCAATACATTAGACTCCAATTGGGAGGCCAATGAAATTATCGCTCACACTTACTCTTCTGCCGTTGATACCTTTGTTGTGACTATTTCACAAACTGCAGGATCGTGTGTTGTTACAGGCGTTGTGGTTATGGAACAAGCTACTGCAGCCTCCATACAAATTCCCTTTGGTTCTACAACTCAAGCCTGCGTACCAGCAACAATGAATTTTACAAACAGCTCAACCAATGTTTCTGAAACAACGGTCTTCACTTGGGATTTTGGCGATGGCTCAGCAGATGCTATTTATGACTTCACCAACTTAGGAGAAACCATCAGTCATGGCTATCTTCCGAATACCGTTACTTGTGAAACTCAAGTAACATTGACCGCAGAAAATTACTGCAATATCATTCAAGGAAGCGCTTCTGTAGCCACATTCAACCCCATTCATCTTTGGGATAAAGATGCCCCGAACATTGCTGCTAATCATACTGTACTCTGTTACCCTGACACAATTTTTTCCTTTACAAATAGTGGAACAAGAAATTGCTTCAACCAAGGAAACATCTTTCAGAGACAATTAAAATGGACATTTGGATTGCCTACGGAAGTGGGTAGCAATACAGATACGCCTTGGTATCCTTTCCCACCGAATACTCCGCGCACGGCAGCATTTCCTGGTATAGGTGAATACACCATAGCATTGCTCGATAGCAATTTTTGCGGCATTTCAACCGACACAATGACCGTATCAATTGTCGCGCCTCCAATAGCCGCATTTAGCATTTCACAAGACACTGTTTGCGTGGGACAAAATGTAACATTCATCCAAGAATCCACTGGAGGAAATCAGTATAGCTGGAACATCAACGGTACATGGACGAACCTTGGTTCAGGCAATGTCAACTTTGCATTTACCTCACCCGGAACCAAAACCATCTTTTGCCGTGTTTTCAATTCCATCTCAGCCAACAGTTGCAGCGACACCATCAGCCACACCTTGGTAGTCCTACCTGCTCCTTCAGCAAACATTACCAGCAACATCAGCACTGCATGCGATTCAGCCATAGTACAATTCTCCCAAACCAATGTGGGTAATCCAACTCAATTTGTTTGGGACTTTGACAATGGAATAACTTTCAACGGACCAAATCCTCCCTCGGTGGTTTATGATACAACAGGCGTTTTTCAAGTTAGTCTTTCAGTAACAGCCAATAATGGATGCACGGCAACAGCAGAAAAAACCATCAACATCATTGCTACCCCTACTGCATCTTTTGATTTTACCAATGCCTGCATTGGGCAACCCGCTACATTCCAAAGCACCAGCTCTGGCAATCCAACTTCTTTCCAATGGACCTTTAACAATGGACCGCAAGCCAACGGATCCAATGCGAATTTCACTTTCAACTCCGCTGGTGATTTCACCGTTCAACTCATAGCCTACACAGGTGCATGCCGCGATACTATTGAACAAACTGTTACTATCCATCCATTGCCTACAGCCAACTTCACCACCAATACAACATCAGGTTGCAATCCATTGCAAGTTGTGTTTGAAAACAATTCTACTGGAGCGGTTGACTATATCTGGAATTTTGGTGATGGAGAAACAGATACACTAAACAATACCCAGCATACGTATTTCGCCACAGGCGCCAACAATCAGAACTATACAGCGCAATTGCAAGCCATCAATGAGAATGGTTGTACCGCTTCGTCAACTTTAAACTTGACTGTACTAACAGGCGCATTGGCCGCCTTTACCGCTCCCAATTATGTTCCCGGCTGTAGTCCGCAAACAGCCTCGTTTGAAAATCAATCTTCAAACGCGGTAGCATATGCGTGGAATTTTGGCAACGGAAACACCTCTTCCGAAACTGAACCAAGCAGCACTTTCTACCACGATGGATTAAACGTTGGATACTTCACCGTTGAGCTCATTGCCTATTCCAGTGGGTTGTGTCATGATACAACGGAAAGAACCATTGTTGTATTCCCCAGTCCAACTTACAATTTGGATCTAAGCTCCCTTTCCAATTGCAGCCCACTGCAAGTGACCATGCCTTTCATCTTGGGTGCAACAGGCTTCTCTTGGAATTTCGGAGATGGCAACACCAGCAATCAGCCCACGCCAACCCATACCTTTTTGTACAACGGAACCAATCCAACTCCTTATAACGTAACCTTTATTGGCACTTCCTCATTTGGTTGTACGGATACCGTATCCAGTGTGATTGAAGTAGCTCAAGGACCTACCTCGCAATTCTCCATGGATGTCCAAGCAGCCTGTGAACCTGCCACAGTTACTTTTGTCAACCAGGGGGCAGATGCACTGAACTACCAATGGAATTTTGGTGATGGCACCATCATCAACAGCATGGAGGATACCATCGTCCACGTGTTCTCTGATCCCAATGATGTTGTACAACTGTACAACATACAACTCACTGCACAATCCCTCAACGACTGCCAAGCAAATTACAATCAAAGCTTCACGTTGCATCCTGAAGTCACGTCCGAATTCCAGATTCCGCTGCCTTTGAATAGTTGCGCACCCATCTCCATTGGTTTCCAAAACAACTCTATTGCAGGACAGCAATATCAATGGACTTTTGGTGATGGAGCCACCTCAAATGTCAATAACCCTACTCACCTTTATGCCAATCCTGTCTACAATGACACAACGTATACAGTGCGTCTGATTGCCTCCAGTAATTTTGGATGTAAGGACACCAGTTTCCGTACTATTGAAGTACTTCGGACACCGGTAGCCTATTACTCCATCACCGATACAACGGGCTGCTATCCTGTGACATTAACCTTCAACAATCAATCGGTAGGTGCGGATAATTATTCATGGAACTATGGAACTGGAGAATCCAGTATCAATGGTGAAGTTGTACATCAACACAACTTCTTTAACCTGTCATCTATAGCTGTTACCAACCAAGTGGTGCTAACAGCCATGACAACCGCAGGTTGCTACGACACTTACAATGAGCCCGTGATCATACCTGCTGGGCTTACGGCTTCGTTTACCATGGACAATGATGGATGTGCACCGTTCAATAGTCAATTGCTCAATCAATCCGTGGGCGCTATTCAATATCTATGGGACTTTGGTGATGGTTCAACTTCCAACGAAGTTAACCCCAATCACATCTTTGATCTAGACAACAACTTGGATACTACATATACCATCACACTGACATCTTTCAACGCATTTGGTTGTTCTCAAGTACAAACGCAGATTGTTCATATTTACCCTGTTCCCGAAGCTTCTTTTGATGCAACACCCAATCCTGTCATTTGGCCCAATCCCGTCAATTTTGTCAATAACAGCAACAGTGGACTTACCACCAATTACATCTGGGATTTGGGGGATGGGACACTCATCAATGCCGCTGAAGCTGGCAGCCACGCCTATGACACCTGGGGCAATTACAACGTATTGTTATACGCTTCCAATGGACAATGCAGCGATACCGCTTTTCAAACCGTGGTGGTGGAAGCTCCAGCACCAGAAGCGGGTTTCATCGGTGACAGCATAGGCTGCGCTCCATTATTTGTTGCCTTTAAAGACACCTCACGCTACGCCCAAGGTTGGTTATGGGATTTTGGTGACGGCAGCGCATCCATCAACAGCAGCCCTATCCACATTTACGAGTATCCAGGAACTTTTGATGTCAGATTAATTGTCATAGGTTACGATGGACAATTTGATACCACCATACACTACGGAGCAGTGGTTGTAAATCCCAGAGCATTGGCAGCATTCACAGTAACACCACCACAAGTAACAGTTCCTCAGCAACCAATCTACACCGTTAATTTAAGTGAGGATGCCAATTACTACGCTTGGTATTTTGGAACAGGGGATACCACAATGGAATTTGCCCCTTCCTATACCTATACTGAAGTAGGATTGTACGATGTCACACTTGTTGTGAACAATGAATTCAACTGCCCTGATACATTAACGCATTTTGCCGCCGTTAACGCCATCGGTGGAGGAAAATTGGATTTTCCCACAGCATTTACTCCAAATGTCAATGGACCAACGGATGGTAGATATGAAATACTCAGTTATGAAAATGATGTCTTTTTTCCAAAGTATGAGGGTATAGATACTTATAAATTGACAGTCTTCAACAAATGGGGAGAAATCATTTTTCAATCCAATGATATTCAAAAAGGTTGGGATGGATATTATAAAGGCGAAATATGTCCACAAGATATGTATATTTGGAAGGCTGAAGGGATTTACCACAATGGGCAAGCTTATCAGTTGGCAGGGCAAATAACATTGGTTAGAAAATGAACAAGATGAATAAAATATGTCTTTCGTTCTTGCTGATTGCAGTAAGCCTATCGGGCATGTCCCAAGACCAACAGTTTACACAGTTTTATGCCGTACCCACCGCAATGAATCCTGCTTTTGCTGGTGCCAATTTGCAATCTCGCTTTGCCATGCAATACCGCAATCAATGGTTGGGAATTCCAAAAGGTTACCGTAGCTATGTTGCCAGTTATGATTCCTACATCAACAGCATCAAGAGTGGTATTGGAATTATACTACAACGCGAAGATGCTGGAGCTGGAAATTTATCTCGGACACAATTTGGAATCCAATATGCATATGAAACACGTATCAAGCGAAATTGGTACATGCGACCCGCATTGCAACTCAGCCTTGGATCACGATCGTTGAATTTCAACAACCTTACTTTCTATGATCAATTGATACGCAACAACGCATCAACTTCATTAGAAACCTACCCAGCGCAATCCAAACAATACTTTGATGCTGGTGCAGGAATCCTGGTTTATGGACCTGATCTTTGGGTTGGTTTTTCAGCAATGCACCTGAATACCCCCAATGAAGCGGTATTTGAAACCAACAGTTCATTGATTCCAACCCGTTATGCAATCCATACTGGAAAGAGATTTAGAATCAAAGGATACTCGCTCAAACGTTTGGATCATCACTTGTTCATCGCTGCCAATTACATGTCACAAGGTAAGTTTGATCAATTGGACTTGGGATTCTCCTATGAAATCAAACCGCTTTTCTTTGGTGTATGGTACCGCGGTTTACCTATCAAGTCAAATGGTTATGATTTGCCGAACCGCGATGCCATTGCATTTTTATTTGGATTTACTTCAGGTCCATTTAATATTGGATACAGCTATGATGTCACAACATCTAGACTTGGAGTTGGGAACACTGCCGGTGCACACGAATTGACATTGGCTTATAACATGGCAGTGAAGATCAAGACCAAAAGGAAAATCATTCCTTGCGCAGCGTTTTAATCAGAGAATATTTACTTCTCTCTCCAAAACAATTCCAAAATTTTCTTGGATGTCATTGATGATTTGCTGACTCAAATCAAAGACCTCTCGACCTTCTGCACCGCCGTAATTAACCAATACCAAAGCTTGCTTTTCATTGACTCCGCAAGCACCAAAACGTTTGCCTTTCCATCCACGCTGCTCAATCAACCAACCAGCTGGCACTTTGACATTGTCCTCATCGATGGGATAAGAAGGAATGCTTGGATACCGTATCTGAAGTTGGGCATAATGCGATTTCAATACAACTGGGTTCTTAAAAAAACTACCCGCATTACCTAATAATTCTGGATTGGGCAATTTAGAAGCTCGAATATTGCAAATGGCACGACTCACTTCCTTGATGGTCAAATCAGCGACATGCATGGATTCCAACTCTTGTGTAAATAAACCCATCGCAAATGGCATCTCA
>CAZNVU010000049.1:0-16991 GCA_964576575.1 uncultured Chryseobacterium sp. | reverse complement strand
CAAAAAAAGTGGAATCGTTGCATGGGTGAATGTTGCTCCAGAGATCAGTTCCATCTTCCCAATAAATGTTGAAGTCGAAATTGTTTTCCAAGTTAACTTCCCACTGTACCCAGTTTTCATTTATTGTATAAAGTGTATCCACCAAGGGTATGGGTTCAGCTATCCATATCAGTTTCATGGGATGGATCAGTGGGCATCCGTTTGGATGCATGTAGTTTAAATAAATGCTATCTTCTTCCTCGTTGATTGCCCATGACGTCAGCGTCCATTCATTGAATAACCATTGTTCTGTAAAACTTTCAAAGTTTAAATTTTCCGAAGGGCAAAAATGAGCGCTGTCTTCCGGAAAAGTGGGTAGTTCTATTTCCAGAGGAACATTGATAGTATCGGTAACTTGACATCCAGCGGAAGAGGTCAATGTAATGGGGTACTGACCAGGAGATAGGTTCCCATTTTCAGCAGAGTTTCCTATTACCCAATTCACGTTTGGAGCATTGGTGGTGTATTGAGGTGTAATACTACCATTGTTCAAGGTGGCGCATGCTGCTGGTTGTACTATAATACTATCTAAGATTAAAACTTCCTGTTCTATCAGTTGCACGGTGTCACTCCAAACACATTGACCTAATTCAAACTCGATAATGTATTCTCCTGCATTTAGTGAATCCATGTAATTGTACCAAAATTGATCTGGTGCGTACCATGAGATTGATCCATCTTGACTATTGGTGCAAGTTGGCATTATTACACTTGTTAAGGGAGTATATTGGTCATTAATGTGAATGGATGTGGGAACTTGAATAGTGCTAAATATTCCGAGTAAAAAATCCCAGTTGCCTTCTTCATGGAGTAGATAGCTATTGTTGCCAATGCTTTCAATCGGGGCATTTGATCCATAGACATTGAAATCCGTGTGAAATTCAATAATGTATCCACTTTCTGCAGCGCAAGAATCTACCATTGAAATCTCATACAGCGTTAATGTTTCACCTTCTTGGAAATCATAGTTTTCGCGGCTTTGAAGTGCAAAGTGTTTCTCTGTAATGCCGCTGGGCCAGTGTATAATCAAGCTGTCCATTAAGGTGTCTAGTCCCATCCCTAAAATGTAGTGCTGTGAGTTTTGATTTAAATAGTTTTCACCCATTTGAATCGGTAATTTGGCATGCTCTCCCTGATGGTAGTATTCGACAATACTTCCAATTGCCTGCTGGTTGGAGTAGACACCGTGCAGTGTGATTTTTATGAAGTTATTATCCTTAACTCCTTGATTTTTTAAAAGTCTGAAATTGCTTCCTGACACAGGTTGGTAGCCTATATCTGGCATGCCATCATTGTTGAAATCACCTTTAGCGCTTGTATATCCATCAATGTTGGAAAAGCCATCTAAATTGGCTGGCGTGAAGAGACCATTTTCATTTTTGAGAAGATGATTACCAACATTGTTGTTGTCCTCTAAGGATTCATTTGTAACCCAAAGATCCTCCCAGCCATTGTTGTCATAATCCACCCACAAACCTGACCAACACCATCTGTTGATGGCACAGTTTCTTGAATTGGCCTCATCAACAAAGTAACCGTTGCCATCATTGATCATTAACCTATTTCCTTCAAAGCGGTTGGTGATGTACACATCCCAGTCTCCGTCATGATCAAAGTCAGCCCAGGAATTACTCATCGCATCTGATGGGATGGCCAAATTCCTTGCTTCTGTCTCCTCATTGAATTCACCAGATTCATTGGATACGTATAGATTGTTTCCTTGATAGAAATCGTTGATAACATATAAATCTGGAATAGCGTCATCATTGAGTTGTATAAATGAGCCTTGAAATGAGTGACGCGTATATTGTGGTGAAAAGTAGCTTTGGTTTAACTCAAATGTGAAATTACCTTGATTGATAAAAGTAAGATTGGGTAATATTTGATTGTAGTTGCAGACGTACAGGTCTAGAAGCCCATCATGGTTAATGTCACTACAAGCTACACCCCAAGATTGGCTGTTTGGATCGAAACTCCAGTTGGTGAAGTTGCCATAACTCTCAAAAGTCCAGTTGTCGATGTTTTTGAAAATTCTAAGTCCAAGGTCTTTGGAGCATGTGATCAAGTCATTTAAACCATCGTTGTCTAGGTCGCACCATAACACGGACTTAGTATCCAATCCTGACGGGATATTTGTTATTGGAAAGAATGAGCCTTCGATGTTTCTGTAAATCATTGTTTCAAACATCGGGCGGCTGAGCGTTAAATCATCCCATCCATCGTTGTCATAATCGTAAAAGCTCATACCATTACCCAGTTGAGTAATTCCATAGGTGTAAAAAATGCCTTGCTCTATTGCAACGTCAGTGAAAATGACGCTTTGCTGTTGCCCTTGTGATTGAGAAATCGTCAAAGAGAACAACAATCCCGATACGATTATACGGGACAACGATGTAATCAGCTGATTGAAATCAACAGTTTTTGGTTGCAAGTCTTTAAGTTAAGGTACTCAAATGACGATGAGAATGTTTTTGGTTGCCTGATAAGCACCATGAAATCCCCAGTGGAATCTGTCATTTTCTTTTTTTTGTTCATAAGTGTGAATTTGTCTATCTTTGCACCCCTTAATGAGAATTTAAGATGCGTGTTAAACATCCCTTCATCATTCCTTTCGCAGGACTAAAGCCGGGAGAGCACCAATTTGAATTTATCCTTGAGGATGCGTTCTTTAAAGAATTCGAGTATTCAGAAGTGGACAATGGTCGTTTTGTCATTTCAGTTCAGTTGGATAAAAAATCCAATATGATGGAAATGACTTTAACCTTAACCGGAGAAATGACCTGGCCTTGTGATCGTTGTGGAGACCCCGTTTCTATTATCATCAAAGGCAATGACCACTGGATCATCAAATACGGCGACCACACGGACGACCAAGATGATGATATCTGGACCTACGGACCACAGGAACATCAAATCGATATCCGCCAACGTTTGTTTGAACTGGTTCACCTTTCTCTCCCTGTGCGCAGAGCGCATGAAGAAGGAAAGTGCAACGCAGGTATCATGAAAAAAATGGAGGACCTTCGAGCTGATGAGGACTCGGATACGCAATGGATCGCTTTAAAGAATTTACAAATGGAAACCCCTTTGGACCAGTTGGAGGATGACGAAGACTGGGAAGAAGATGACGAATAAAAACGGAAAACGATGGCACATCCCAAACACCGAATTTCGCAGACGCGCCAAGCTAAGCGACGCACACACTACAAGTTGGAAGCTCCTAACGTGGCTACTTGTCCAACAACAGGTCAACCTCACTTATTCCACCACGCCCATTGGCATGAGGGAAAACTTTACTACAGAGGTAAGGTAGTGATGGAGAAAGAAAACGCATAAGCTTTTCTTACTTTTATTGAATTGACATAGGCCCTGTACTTCAGGGCTTTTGTGTTTGAGCTTGTGATATTGAACGATACCTTTGAAATATGAGAAACAAACTGAAATGGACCTTGGGACTTGTTTTCCTTTCCCTTTTTTGGAATGCATGTACAGTGCAAAAATGCATTTACAGAAGAGGATTTAATATTGATTTTAAAGGTTTTAACGGAACCAAAAAGTCAAATGAGTCTGCAGCAAGGCAAGTTCAACTTTCCAATGTATTCGAGAATGAGGCGACGGCTGAAGATACTGAAGTATTAAATGTGTTAGTCCCTCAGGATCCAACTCAGATGTTGGCGCTGAATCAGGTAAAATCTAATGATGTCTCAGAAAAAGGATTGGCCCCAATCAAGCCTGTTATAAACTTTGATGAAACCAAGCGTTCTATCGCATTCAGAGCGACAAAGTCCATTGCGCAATCCAATGTTTTGTCACACGTAAATGCAGCCCCATTGGCCCCTGATTGGCTGATTCTATTGCTTTGTATCTTTATTCCTCCAATCGCGGTAGCACTGATGTCCAATGGAAACATTGAGAAGATTTTGATTGCTTTGCTCCTCTGGATCTTGGGAATCCTTCCGGGAATTGTATATGCCTTCTTGGTATACCTTCACTATTTGTGATGAAATGTGCAGCCGTCATTCATTATTGCATGTGAATAAAATTAAACAATGAGCCCTATCTGCAGGGCTTTTGTGTTTACCTTCGCTAATCTTTGTTAACGCTAATTTAACGGAATGAAAATAACTGCAGCCATTACAGGTATTCAAGGGTATGTCCCGCCAGATCTATTGACCAACGCGGATCTTGAAAAAATGGTGGACACCAATGACGAGTGGATCAAGTCCCGAACAGGGATTTCAGAAAGACACATCCTCAAAGGAGATGGTTTGGGCACCAGTGACATGGGCGCTGAGGCTGTTAAGGGTTTGTTGGCCAAAAAGAATTTACAACCCAGTGATATCGATTTGTTAATCTGCGCCACGGTAACGGCAGATCATCAGTTCCCAGCAACAGCCAATATCATTTGTGATAAAATTGGGGCCAGGGATTGTTGGGCATTTGATGTCAATGCTGCTTGCTCTGGTTTTATCTACGCACTTTCCACGGCTTCTCAATTCATTGAAACGGGTAAATACAAGCGCATAGTTGTAGTAGGGGCGGATAAAATGTCGTCCATCGTGGATTACACGGATCGCACTACTTGTGTTTTATTCGGAGATGGTTGCGGAGCGGTTTTGTTAGAGCCTTCTGTCGATGAAACAGGTATCAAGGATTTTATTTTGAAGTCAGATGGCAATGGCCGTCACTACCTACATCAAAAAGCAGGAGGATCAGTTAAACCGGCTACTCATGAAACAGTAGATGCCCGAGAGCACTTTGTTTTCCAAGATGGTCAACCTGTATTCAAAGCCGCCGTAGTAAGCATGGCAGATGTGAGTGCGGAGATCATGGAGAAGAATGGATTGACCTCTGAGGATGTAGCTTATTTGGTGCCGCATCAGGCCAATCTGCGCATTATCGATGCTACTGCCCGCCGCATGGGGGTAGGTCCTGACAAAGTCATGGTCAACATTGAGCGATATGGCAATACCACTTCAGGCACTATCCCATTGTGCTTGTGGGAGTGGGAAAAGAAATTGAAAAAAGGTGACAACCTCATTTTGGCTGCCTTTGGTGGTGGCTTCACTTGGGGTGCCGTTTGGGTGAAATGGTCCTATGATTCCCAATCTTAAAGTATATTTGAACCGATAAAATCAAATGAAAATGAATATCAAAGAAATTCAAGACTTAATCAAGTTCGTGTCCAAGAGTGGAGTGAGTGAGGTAGAGATCGAACAAAAAGATTTTAAAATCACCATCAAAACGCCCGTGATGGGAGCGACAATGGCTATGCCTGCTATGGCTCCTGTTGCGATGCAAGTTGCGGCGCCCGCGCCTGTTGCTGCTGCGCCAGTGGCGGCTCCTGCACCTGTTGCAGCGCCAGCCAATGATTCCAATTTGATAGAGATCAAAAGCCCCATGATCGGTACTTTCTACCGCTCAGCTGGTCCAGATAAACCTCCATTTATTGAGGTGGGTCAAACCATCAAAGTAGGTGATAAAGTTTGCATCATCGAGGCCATGAAATTGTTCAATGAAATTGAATCTGAAATTTCAGGTACCATCGTGAAAGTATTGGTTAATGATTCTACTCCCATCGAGTATGATCAACCATTGTTCTTGGTTGAACCTGCTTAATCTATAAAACATGTTCAAGAAAATATTGATTGCCAATCGCGGTGAAATTGCCTTGCGGGTTATTAGAACCTGCAAAGAAATGGGCATCTCCACGGTGGCGGTATATTCTACGGCGGATAGAGACAGCTTGCACGTTCGCTTTGCGGATGAGGCGGTTTGTATCGGCCCTCCCGCTTCCAAAGATTCTTATCTAAAGATTCCCAATATCATCGCTGCGGCGGAAATTACCAATGCTGATGCCATTCATCCGGGATACGGATTTTTGTCAGAAAATGCAACTTTTTCAAAGGTGTGCAAAGAGAATGGAATCAAGTTCATTGGTGCTTCGCCTGAGATGATTGACGCCATGGGCGATAAGTCTTCGGCTAAGCAAACCATGAAGAACGCAGGTGTACCTTGTATCCCTGGTTCTGAAGGTATTTTAGAGTCATTGGAAGAAGCTCATAAGGTTGCCAAAGAAATCAAGTATCCCATCATGCTCAAGGCTACCGCAGGTGGCGGTGGAAAAGGCATGCGTGTGGTTTACAAAGAAGAAGATTTGGAAGATTCATGGGAGGCAGTGCGCCGCGAGGCAGGTGCTGCCTTTGGCAACGATGGTATCTACATGGAGAAATTTGTGGAAGAACCGCGTCATATCGAGATTCAAATTGCAGGCGATCAATACGGAAAAGCATGTCACTTGTCTGAACGCGATTGCTCCATTCAGCGCCGTCACCAAAAGTTGGTGGAAGAAACGCCGTCTCCTTTCATGACAGACGAGTTGCGTGAGAAGATGGGTCAAGCGGCCATCAAGGCAGCGGAAGCCGTGCAATATGAGGGTGTAGGAACAGTGGAGTTTTTGGTAGACAAGAACCGCGATTTTTATTTCATGGAAATGAATACGCGTATCCAGGTAGAACATACCATCACAGAGGAAGTCATCAACTATGATTTGGTCAAGGAGCAAATCAAGTTGGCAGCGGGTGATCCAATTTCGGGACGCAATTACTATCCTAAGATGCACAGTATCCAATGCCGCATTAACGCAGAGGATCCTTTTAAAAACTTCTCTCCTTGTCCCGGAAAAATTACTGCTTACCACAGTCCTGGAGGACACGGCGTGCGTTTGGATACCCATGCTTATGCAGGGTATGTGATTCCACCCAATTATGATAGTATGATTTCCAAGTTGATCACAGTGGCTCAAACCCGCGAGGAGGCCATCACCAAGATGCAACGTGCTTTGGATGAGTACATCATTGAAGGAATCAAAACCACCATTCCATTCCATCAAAAGTTGATGAAAGACCCGCAATTCAGAGCGGGTGTTTTCACCACCAAGTTTATGGAAACGTTTGAAATGTAATATAATACAATATGGCCAAAATACTTTTGGTAGATGACGAAGCCAGCATCAGAATGGCTTTGAAAGAAATCTTAGAGTACGAAAGCCACACCGTAATAGAGTCTCCTGATGCAGTTGCCGGTTTAAAGGCGCTGAGTCAGGAGACTTTTGATTTGGTTATCACCGATATCAAAATGCCCAAGGTGGACGGTTTGGAATTTCTACAACAAATCAAGGATCAGGGGTATGAAATGCCTGTAGTCATGATCACCGGTCACGGTACCATTGATACAGCGGTTGATTCCATCAAGAAAGGCGCTTTTGATTTTATCCAAAAGCCATTGGATTTGAATCGCGTCTTGGTCACCGTGCGCAATGCCACGCAGAGTGGGCAGATGGAGCGCGAGACCAAGGTGTTGAAGAAGAAAGTGGCCCGAATCACAGGGACGCATATTGTAGGAGAAAGTCCTGCCATACAAGAAATATTGGGTATGATAGATACCGTTGCCCCAACCGATGCACGGGTGATGATTTTAGGTCCCAATGGAGCAGGAAAGGAGTTGGTCGCACGACAGCTGCACGAGAAAAGTGCACGCCAAACCGGACCTTTTATTGAGGTCAATTGCGCCGCCATACCGGGTGAGTTGATTGAGAGTGAGTTGTTTGGGCATGAGAAAGGCGCTTTTACCAGTGCCATCAAGACCAAGCCCGGAAAGTTTGAATTGGCTGAAGGAGGCACCATCTTTTTGGATGAAATAGGGGATATGGCGTTGACCGCGCAGGCCAAAGTGTTACGCGCCTTGCAGGAGCATAAAATACAACGCGTTGGAGGAGAGAAGGACATCAAGGTCAATGTGCGTGTGGTAGCAGCCACCAACAAAGATTTGAAAAAGGAGATTGCTGAGGGCAGATTCAGAGAGGACTTGTACCACCGGTTGAGTGTGATAGTCTTAAAAGTCCCTTCATTGACAGAACGTTCAGGGGACATCCCAATGTTGACAGAATATTTTTTGGAGAAGGTATGTGAAGATTACGGCAGGCCGTTGAAGAAGATAGAGCCGGCAGCCGTGAAGTTGTTACAGAAGCAACCATGGACAGGCAATATTCGAGAGCTGCGCAACGTGGTGGAGCGTTTGGTGATTCTCAGTTCGGATCGCATCACGGAAGCCGATGTGAAGCGATTTGTTTTGGGGTAAGGGTAATTGATATTCACCCGGGTAAAACGGGACATGTGTAGGGGCGAATTGATATTCGCCCGAGGAAAACGGAACAGCTGTAGCGGCGAATTGATATTCGTCCAGAGTACATTGGGACATGGAAAGAGGGAAGCGGAAAGATGGAAACTGAATAGCGTCCATTGCGAGAGCCTGGCGTCCTTTGCGTTAAATTAAATACAAAAAACGCAACGTTCGCCAAGATGGCGCAATGCATGCAAAGGGGATACGGTGTAGGGGCGTATTGATATTCGCCCCGGGAAAAGTGGAACAGATGTAGGGGCGAATTGATATTCATTCAAAGAA
The DNA here is from genome assembly GCA_964576575.1 of uncultured Chryseobacterium sp. Classification (GTDB taxonomy): domain Bacteria; phylum Bacteroidota; class Bacteroidia; order Flavobacteriales_D; family Sanyastnellaceae; genus CAMCTV01. The sequence continues at coordinate 8,489 of CAZNVU010000049.1, read as the reverse complement.
AAGTATTATTGTTTTTTAGATCAATAAAATATAGGAGATTCCTATAATTTATGCGACAGGAATATCCTGTTGGTATCAGAAATTTGCTGTGAAAATGAATTAGGTAAGTAAATTATTATTTACCTTTGAAAACACTATGAAATGAAATGCAATGAAGTCTTGCGATTGTTGAAAGAGAATGGGTGGATAGTTATTGGTCAAAGAGGATCTCACATGAAGATGATCAATGAGCAAAATCCTGAAAAGGGAATCATCATTTTCCCTAATCATGGGAGTGCTGAGTTAGGTAAAGGATTGGAGAAGAAATTATTGAAACAGGCAGGAATAAAGAAATAGGAGATGAAATCAAAATTACCCAAGGAGTTTGTTTGGATCATAGAACGCACCAAGACCGGATACTCTGCGTTTGAAAAAGATTTCCCTTTGTACACCACATCAAGAACCACCTCAAAATTATTGAATCAATGTTATGAAGCTGAGACGTTGTATTTTAATGAAACTAACGAAGCAATTCAAGAGGTGAGGCATCGATTTGTTTGGAATTGGCAATCATTCTTTACCCACTACAAAATATTAAACGCAAGGTTGTTTGCAGATCGCATTGGAATGAATGCCAGCTTGTTGTCTCAGTATATCAAAGGAACCAAAATCCCATCCCCACAGCAGGAACAAAAGATCATTCGTGGCATTCAAATGATCGGAAGGGAGTTGAGTAGGATTGAATTGTGAGAGATGCGGTAATTGTATGGGCGAATTGATATTCGCCCAAAGTACATTGGGACATGGAAAGAAGGAAACTGAATAGCGTCCTTTGCGAGAGCCTGGCGTCCATTGCGTGAAATTAAAATACAAAAACGCAATGCTCGCCAAGATGGCGCAATGCACGCAAAGAGGATACGGTGTAGGGGCGAATTGCTATTTGCCCTGGAGTAACAAACAGCACAAAAATTCTCAGCCATGTGATTTTGGGTTAATTTTTTATACCGAAAGGAGGTGTAGTTTTGCTATATTTGACTACCTTAAAACCAAAGCATGAAAAAGTTCTTTGTTACGTTGCTATTTGCGGGATTCATTTCCTTCATCCCCTCATCCCTCCCTCACCTCATTTCTTCTCCCCTTTCCGCTCAGATTCCCTCTGATGGATTAGTAGCTTGGTATCCTTTCAACGGCAACGCCAATGATGAGAGTGGGAATGGGAATCATGGGGTGGTGAATGGCGCGACGTTGACGGCTGATAGGTTTGGGAATCCGAATAGTGCCTATCATTTTGATGGGGTGGATGATTTTATTCGGTTGGTTAAATCCGATACTGCTGATTTTAGCAATGGATTTACGATTTCTTTTTGGGTGCAGGTGGAAGAGATTCCAAAAGAATATTCCACAGCTAATGGAATTGTGACTTTTGATCTTATAACCAATCAGCAGTGGGGCGGTTTGGAGAATGGCGATCATGATTTTGGGGCTTGGATTTCTGATCAAGGACAATTGCATTTGGGAGGAGCTTTTATGGTTAGTGATAATTATATTTCACCACAATTAAATCCAGGAAATTGGTACACAAGTCAATTCAGCGCCAAAATTGACATCTCTGATTCAATTCCTGACCATTCTTGGCATCATATAGTGCTCAGAAGCGAGATAAATTATTTGGGTTTTGGTCAATCCCTGACTGCCATTTGGTTGGATGGGATTCAATACGGGATGCCGTTCTCAAGTCCAACTATTGCGGATCTTTTAGTGGGAAAAGATATTTTCAATTATGATGGAGACCCGCAGCATAGTTTTGAAAAGTATTTCAAAGGAAAAATTGATGATGTTTCTTGGTACAACACTTTATTGACAGATGATGAGGTTAAGTTGTTGTTGGGTGATTCTCAGTCAGCTCGATTATCTTATCATTTACACAAGTCGGTTCAAGTAAGTTGTCAGGAAAATGCGTTATTGTCAATTGATCTTGAGCCACTGTGGTTAAATTTAGGAGCACAACAGATAACATACAAATCAGCGATAGTCTCAGCAAGGCTTATTAATTCAGCGGGTTTTATTCCTAATCAAATGGGTGTGGTATTGGGAATTGATTCAAATGTAACAGTGGATAATTTTGCAGTGAAAGATTTTTTTTCTCCAGTTCTTGATTCAATTCTGAGATATCAATTCTCAAATTTGCTCAAAGGTCAAAATTATCACTGTAGATATTTTTTTATCTCACAGGATTCGGTTTTTTATAGCCCAATAATGCAATTTAAAACAAAGTATTATGGCTCAGGAAATGGGGTTCACGATATCGATGGAAATTTCTATCCTAGTGTTATTATTGGTGATAAAGAATGGATCACTGAGGATATTCGGACTTTGCGATTCAATGATGGAGTAGGCTTAGATCAATGGAGGTTAGTTGGATCTGATCTTGATGGTATATTTTACCCTTTGAATCCTTCGAGTTCCTTTAATAATTACCAAAGTGTTCCTTTTGTGTATTTAGTAAATGATGGGGATACCACAATAGGCAGGCATTATGAGCCAAGCGTTGCTGTCGCATCTAGAAATATTTGCCCATGTGGCTGGGAGGTCGCATCGGAGAAAGATTGGAATGACTTGTTTTGTTATAATAATGGTTATCCTGAGCAAAATAACTTTATTAATAATGTTTGGGGAAATCCACAAAGTGCTTTACAGTATGACTTTGAGGGGTCAATTGGAGTAAATTTTTCTAGCATTAAAAATGGTAATTATGCAGATCAGTCAATTTCTAATAATTACAGCGGTATTGGGCCTTCAGGAAGTTGGGTAAATATGCAAGGAGATTGTGGGGGAAATTCTTGGTGGACAAAAGAAGGTGCTGTGAGGGAATTGTTCAATTTTAGTGGAGGATTGGGTTATTTTGATTTCGGAACCTGTATGTATGTGGGAGGCAAACGCATCCGCTGTGTCCGAGATACCATCCCTAACAATGATTGTGTTTATGGGTGTACCTCAACAACAGCCTGCAATTACAACCCCAACGCCACTGCCGAGAATGGTTCTTGTTTGTATCCGGGTGCTGCGTGTGATGATGACAATATTTACACCAGGCAGGATATGTGGGATGCCAATTGTACTTGCTCGGGAACTCCGATTTTAGAGGGATGTATGGACAATTCATATTGCAATTACAATCCTTTGGCTACTGCCAGCAATGGTATTTGTTGGCATCCTGGCGAAGGCTGCGATGACGGGAAGGCGCATACTTACAACGATGTGGTGAATGCTGATTGTGTTTGTGAGGGAACATTGTTTAATTACACGGTGGGCGGAACCGGTCCCGCAGGAGGTGTTGTATTGTATGACAAAGGATTCTATTCCGATGGATGGCGTTTTTTGGAGCGGGCTCCGGATACGTTGTACGGTGCGTTTGGATGCATGGATACTCTGGTAGGTGGTACTACTGTATTTTTCGGAGATGGTTATGCCAATACAGAAATTTTAGCGGCACAATGTGATGGAGCGGCCAGGATGTGTTGGGAGTATATACATAATGGCTTTGATGATTGGTTTTTGCCATCTGCGGGGGAAGTTTCATTATGCGTTGGTTACCAGTACGGAATTCCAAATGGAATAATGAGTTCAAGTGAGAAAAATGAAAATCAATTTCAAATTCTAGTCAATGGCGGCGGCGGCGGTGGACTTTTCCCTTTTGAAAAGAATTCCAATTTGCCAATTTATCCCATCAGAAGGTTCTAGTGTAAAGTCAATGTTTATACAAGTCAATTACAATAGCTAAGTCGCAATGAAATTATTCAGTAGAAATATGAAAACAATTTGGACAATACTCATCGGATGGATGGTGTGCTTTGGCGCACTCCATGCGCAACCCATCACCTATCAATGGTCCAACGGCGCTACCACACCTTATTTGGAAGTGCAGCCCAGTGTCACCACCAGGTATTCGGTAATCATTACCCAGGGGAATAAACAGTATTTTGATACGGTGACGGTTTGGGTGCCAGAGCCCATTTATACCCAATTGGATAGTGTTATTTATGAAGGATCCAGTGTGGTTTTTGGTGACACCGTGCTTACTACATCTGGAATGTATGTAGATACCCTTTTAACAGCGGGAGGCTGTGATTCCATTGTGTCTTTGAACTTGGTAGTAGAGTCCCTGCTCACTTGTGAAATCCAGGCGGCTACTACAACGGTTTGTTTGGGAGAACCTGTCACGTTGTCTGTAAATACAACAGGTGGCACAGGCGCTTCTTCCCAACTCCCCGCCAACTTGCAACAAGGATTGGTGGCCTATTATCCTTTCAATGGCAATGCCAATGATGAAAGTGGGAATGGGAACAATGGGGTAGTGAATGGGGCTACTTTAGCAATTGATCGTTTCGGTAACAACAATTCATCATACATCTTTAATGGATTAGACGATAAAATAGTAATTGCGTCAAATGAAAGTTTAAGCCCAGCAAATTCGCTGAGTGTCAGTTGTTGGGCAAAAGTTACCAATGCAGATACACCAAATCAATTGGTATCTAAGCGTTTTGCCGATTATGAAATGCCATTTAATAGCTATTTGATAGCAGAGTGGGGTAACGATAATGAAAGTTATTTTGGAACTGTAAATACCGTCAATAGTAATTCTGAAAATCCAATCTCCCCTTCGCCACTGAATGTATGGATTATGTATACTTTAACTTACGATGGTTCAATTGCCACCTTTTATAGAAACGGAGTTGTTGCAACTACATGGAATGTATCTGGAGAAATTGTATATTCTGATTTGCCTCTTTATTTGGGAAGTACAGGATTGGCTGGTCAATCGCTCAATGGATTTTTGGACGAAGTGTTTATCTACAATCGCTCTCTCTCCCCCTCCGAAATCCAACAACTCTACACCGCACAATCCTACGCTTGGTCCACAAACGCCACAACCCCAACCATCACCGTAACACCCACACAAAACACAACCTACAGCTGCACCGTTACACAAGGCAATCAGACCTGCACTGCCAGTGTGGACATCACTGTGAATCCCAATGTGACCAATGCCATCAACGCCACCATCATAGAAGGAGAAACCTACAAATTGGGTGCGCAAACTCTTACTTCATCAGGAACTTACACAGAAGTCTTTACCTCCGCTGCGGGCTGTGATTCAACGGTGACGTTGACTTTGGCAGTGGAGCCGTTGTTGACTTGTGAGATCACCGCTCCCACCACCACATTGTGTGAAGGTGAATCTGTAACATTGTCCGTTAATACAACAGGCGGTGCTGGCGCTTCTTCTCAACTCCCTACCAACCTCCAACAAGGTTTGGTGGCGTATTATCCGTTCAATGGCAATGCGAATGATGAGAGTGGGAATGGGAATGATGGGGTAGTGAATGGGGCTACTTTGACGACAGATAGGTTTGGGAGTGAGGGGAGTGCATTTTTCTTCAATGGATATAACTCCAATGTAATAGTAAATAATAGTGCTAGTTTGAATTTTGGTTTCAATGAGAATGTGACTTTGGCATGTTGGGTAAAGCATGAAACTTCAAGTTCAAACGTTGATACATATATAATTTCAAAGTATAGTGGAATCACATCTACGGGAGAGTCATTCGGTGTGGGTACTGGTTGGGAGGGAAATGGATACACTTGGTTTCAAGTTGCGGCTGGATTTGAGAATGGCAGGGATGTGAGAGGAGTTTCTGTTATTAATGATGGAGATTGGCATATGATGGCTGCTGTGCTTATTCAAGGTCAAACAACCTCTCTTTACGTCGATGGAATAGTGGATTCTATCGGTATTTTTAATTTAGATGGATCGTTTCAGAATTCATTGAATTTATCAATTGGCAGTGGGGCGAATAACGCTCAATTTTACAATGGATCAATCGACGACATTGCCATCTATAACCGCGCCCTCTCTCCCACTGAAATCCAACAACTCTACACCGCTCAATCCTACGCTTGGTCCAACAACCAAACCACTCCAACCATCACTGTCTCTCCAACCCAAACGACTACCTACAGCTGTAACGTAAGCACAGATACCCAAACCTGTACCGATAGCATTACCATCACCGTCAACCCATTGTTGACTTGGTACGTGGATGCAGACGGAGATGGTTTCGGAGAGACCCTTACAACTGTTGAAGGCTGTGATCAACCTGCTGGATTTGTAGCGGATAACACCGATTGTAATGATGCCGATGCCACGGTATTCCCCAATGCTGAAGAGATCTGCTTTGATGGAATGGACAACAACTGCGATGGTGTAGTGGATGAGAATTGTGTCATTTTTGGTTGCACCAACCCTGAGGCTTGTAATTTCAATGCCAATGCAAACGCAGAGGACGGCAGTTGTGTTTTGCCACAACCTTATTTTAACTGTGATGGCAATTGCATCAATGATACTGACGGTGATGGCGTGTGCGATGAATTGGAAGTTTCGGGTTGCACAGATTCAACAGCCTTTAATTTCAACCCCCAGGCTACTAATGATGATGGGAGTTGTGAGGCGGTTTTGACGTGTGATATTGCAACAAGTTCAACAATAATATGTGAAGGAAATGAGACTTCAATTGTTTTTTCGAGTAGCGACACAAATTCTGGAACAACAACTTTGTTAGAAGGTACTTGGATGAAAAGATTGAACTCTTCAGAGATGCCTGTAATTTTAAGTATTGGAGGTTCCAGTTATGATCAAGAAGGGAATATCGTTTATTCTATTCATAAGTCGTCTACTACAAATATTTTTTCACGTATTGACTTGAATGATTTTTCTATACAAAATCAATCTCCGAATGGTGGTCCAACAGAATTGTATGGCCATGTTTATGACCCTGTTCAAAATAGGATTTTAGCCACTCGTGCTGGGAGAGACCAGGTTTATCAATTGAATGTCAATTCACCAACAGCATGGGCAATTTTTGGAAGCGGAAGTTTTGATTCCGAAAGTTACTCTTGCCGCGCTTTTTATGATGCATCCGTTGGTGGTATGGGTTTCTTTGCAGGTTATGGATGGGGTTCGTCCAAGAATTGGATATTTAAAAATGGTGGTGGTTCTTGGATACAAGCTCGTCCAAATCAAAATGATTGTGTTGTTCAAAAGCGGAGAGATGGACATTATTCAGCGGCAAATCCAACATCAATTTTAGGAGCGCCTGGAAGTAACGAAGTCTACTTTTTTTCAGGAGCGGGAAGTTGTACAGGAGTGCAGAACGGAGCTGTTTGCAATGGAGGGTCTCCATTTAATGATCAAATTGGAACATATTGTTGGTTGAAGGATATATTAAAGTATAATACTGTAAGTGGATTGTTTGAGACGATTTTGCCTCCAGGAAACAGTGCAGTTCCTTTGGAGGGAGATTTAGTTTATGACTACGAAAGATCGACCTTTTATCTTCTCGGAGGTTTCGTGCCTCCTGCAACGAACATTACAAACTTTAAATCAATTACGGATTATCAAAATAAGGTATTTAAATACAATCCAGCTGTGGATGAAGAATTTGTAGAAATTCAGATGAGTGGATCATTACCGGATATCAAAAAGTTGGATGTTATTGGAGCACATTGTGGTTACTTTGATGCATTGAATGATCGAATAGTCTGGGTTCGTTCAGATGGTATCTGGTCATTCGACCTAGGCACTACTCAAGCAGACATTTTATGGTCCACAAACGAAACCACCCCCTCCATCACCGTCTCCCCAACCCAAACCACCACTTACACCGCAACAGTCACCACAGCCACCCAAACCTGCACCGATAGCATTACCATCACGGTGAATCCACTGTTGACCTGGTACGCCGATGCAGACGCAGATGGTTTTGGCAACCCAGACGACGTTGTACAAGATTGCAACCAACCTTTGGGGTATATCGCAGACAACACGGATTGTAACGATGAGGATGCAGCTACTTATCCCGGAGCTGATGAGATCTGTGACAACAACCGTGACGAAAACTGCGATGGTGCTGATTCCCTTTGCTTTGTTGCAATTTTGGGTTGCACTGATATCAACGCTTGCAACTTCAATCCAGATGCCAATACGGATGATAATAGTTGTATTTTACCACAACCCGAAACTTGCAACGGCTTGGATGACAACTGCAATGGTCAAATAGACGAGGGACTCTCAGCTTCGGCCATCAATGCTGTTTCCGCTGTGACAGCCTTGTATCCCGTTTGTTCCGGCAACAGCATTCGCCCTGCCAACTTGAACAACGGTGCCAACTCGGCTGTGATTGAGGGCGATGGGAACGACCTCTGGTTCAGCATCAATGCGCAATTCAATACTTTGCGCGCTGGGTTGTCAGCTGCTACGGGAGACAATGATGTGCGTTTGTATACCATTGGCAGCGCAGGCTGCTTGGAACTCATCGAAACGGAACATGAAATCACAACTGGTAATCAAGTTTTGTTAAGCGATCAATTGACCGTTGGACAAACCTATTATGTCGCGGTGCACAACATCAGCGGCCCTATGAACGCCAGTGCCAAGATCTGTTTCAACCATC
>CAZNVU010000048.1:0-17395 GCA_964576575.1 uncultured Chryseobacterium sp. | reverse complement strand
TATTACACAAGATCCGTTGGCATCTCTGCACAATCTGTTGGCCACTAAAATCGCTGATAACCCACTTGAGTCGATATATCGGGTGGACGATAAATCCAAAACGATATTTCTCACGCCCGCCTTATTCTGAAGGACAATCTCGCTCTTTAGCTCTGGGGCCTGAAGAGCGTCTAATTTCTCAACGTTGGTGGAAATAATGACCAACTTGTCTTTGGGTTCAACAGCGAATTTCATTTGATGGTGTTTCCACAAATATAACGAGAAATTTCAAATTTCCTAATTGCGCTGAATACCTTGCGCCAAGAGATAAATTACAGCCATGCGAATAGCCACACCATTCTCTACTTGTTCCAAAATAATGCTGAAATCTCCATCGGCAACTTCCGATGATATTTCAACGCCTCTGTTGATGGGACCTGGATGCATAACAACAATTTTCTTATTGATTTTCTCCAGGCGTTCTGCAGTTAAACCATATTGAAGATGGTATTCTCGCAAAGAGGGAAACAATCGAACGTCACCATCCTGGCGTTCCAATTGAATGCGCAACATGTTAGCAACATCACACCAAGCCAAAGCTTTATCAAAATTGTACTCTACTTCAACTCCCAAAGAATGTATGTGCTTTGGTATCATCGTGCTTGGGCCACAAACCATCACTTTAGCTCCCATTTTTTGGAGACAATCTATATTTGAAAGGGCAACACGCGAATGCGTGATGTCTCCCACAATCAAAACTTTCTTACCCTTCAGGCTGCCCAATTCTTCACGAATAGAATAAGCATCGAGCAATGCTTGCGTAGGATGTTCATGAGTGCCATCACCCGCATTGATTATGGGAACATCAATATGCTGACTTAAGAAAATAGCTGCTCCAGGTGATGCGTGTCGCATGACCACCATATCCACTTTCATGGCCAAAATATTGTTGACTGTGTCCACAAGCGTCTCGCCTTTCTTCACGCTAGAAGTAGCGGCTGAGAAATTGACAACATCAGCGCTCAAACGTTTTTGAGCCAACTCAAAACTCAACCTTGTTCTTGTGGAATTTTCAAAAAACAAATTAGCAACTGTCACATCGCGCAAACTGGGAACCCTCTTGATAGGGCGTTGCAGCACCTCCTTGAACTCATCCGCATGTTCAAAGATGAGTTGAATATCCTTGGCCGATAAGTCTTTGATGCCTAACAAATGCTTAGTAGAAAGTAATTTTTCAGCCATTATTTTCCTGTTGTAACAATACTTGAGATTCTTTTTCCTTTTCAGACTTCCAAACTACCCTAACCTTTTGACCATCGTAATGATCAACACTTTTCCCAATCATCAGCGGTTCTATGGGCAACTCTCTGGAAAACTTTCTGTTAATCAAAACCAATAGGTCTATTTTTTCAGGACGTCCGTATTCCAGTAAAGCCTCTATGCCAGCTCGGATAGTTCTACCCGTAAACAGCACATCGTCAATCAAAACCACTTTCTTTCCATCCAAATGAACAGGAATTTTTGTAGTATGTGCCACCAATTGCTTATCCCCTCTTCTGAAGTCGTCCCTGTAAAAAGTTGGATCGACACAGCCATGATCTACCTGAATACCGGGATGAATGTTTTTTAATTCAGCGATAATGGCTTCCAAAAGGCTTATTCCTCTGGGCTGCAGACCAATGAGTACCGTATTTTCAAATGGGTAATAATTCTCAGACAGCTGAAGACACAATCGTTTGATGACCACACCCAAGAGTCCTTCATCCAACAAAACCCGTTTCTTAGACATGGAACAAATTTAGCACTTTCCTTTTATTCAGGAGAAATAAAATGCATGTCATCATGCTTGGATTGAATTTCATTTTTCACGGCTTTAATTCGCAAGGCCAATCGCAACATACTTTTCTCGTCTTGTTCTAACATCCATTGAACAGCTGACTCATCATTGTCTGCTATACGCGCGACCTTTTCCAACAATCCAAAATCAAATTTCACTAGCCATTGACAAGCCTGTTCACGCCCTTCTACGCATTCAATCATAGCCATTAAATGCGGGAACTTATTGGTCAACAACCACTCCCGTGCTTCACGTTTGTGATGCAAGGCAAAGACAAACAAGCCCAGCTCTGGATAACCATTTGTCATCAACCAATCCCGAATTTCTCTATTTCCCGAGATGGCCTCTGACCAAGCTAAAATTATTTTTTCAGGATAAGCCACATGATAATTTTTTACAAAATAAAAACAAATCCAACTCAACAGCCTTTATTTTGCCAAGAATTAGAACCCCATGTACAGAGCGCTACTCTTTTCGGTTATTATTTTTTTGTCTTTAAAATCAAATGCTCAAATCATATTAGGGCCAGAGGGTGAGAAACTCATCAAGAGTCCTTTTGAAGTATTGGATCAAGGATGGGAAGATCGTGGTGCACTTTCAATAAATAGTTCGCAAACTTATCTTTCGCATTGGGCAGCTGGTGGTAATAGCGCTTTCAACTTAACAGGTCTCCTGAACTATGGAATATTTTACAGAGACAATCGTCACAGTTGGGACAACATTATCAATGCAGCATACGGGAGATCTGTGATTGAGCTCAATCAACCATCAGTAAAAACGGACGATAAACTTGATATCACAACTAAATACGGTTGGAGAGCCAAATACAATTGGAGCTACACTGCAATGGTCAATTTCAAAACTCAATTTGCAGGAGGATACATTTCTGGTAATCGAGGTATTCCTGACCTGCAGCGTGGAAAAATCTCAGACTGGCTATCACCAGCATACTTCACTGCGGCCTTAGGAATGGATTATCTGCAGCAGAGAGTTATTACTTGCTTCATTTCTCCATTCACGGGAAAAGGCACTATTGTAAAAAACCAAAAACTCGCAGACATGGGACAGTTTGGAGTTAAACCAGCAGAAAAAACCGCCGATGGTCAGATTATTATCCCAGGCGAAAATCTCAGAATAGAATATGGCGCCTACGTTCGCTTGGGTCTTGCGAAGTCATGGAAAGATCAATACCGTCTTGATGCTAAATTGGAAATGTTCTCGAGTTACCTGAACAATCCGCAAAACATCGATTTTAACCTGGAAAGTGTCCTAGGATGTAAAATCAATAAATACCTAGGATTCTCTGTGATTATGCAAATGATTTATGACCATGATATTGTCCTGATCAAACAACCAGCAGGGTTTGATGAAAAAGGCATACCCACCCCTGAAATAAAAGGTCCTGGTTTACAGTTCAAAGAAGTTTTAGCTGTTGGTTTTCAATATTCTTTGTAATTCAAAAGAATTTGTTTATGTTTGCATCCCAATTTTTAAGAAAATGAAAGACGGAATACACCCCGATAACTACCGCTTGGTTGTTTTTAAAGATATGTCAAACGAGTATGCGTTTTTAGGCAAATCTACCATTAATACCAAAGAGACCATTCAATGGGAAGACGGTAATGAATACCCAGTAGTAAAACTGGAGATTTCTCACACTTCCCACCCATTCTTCACTGGAAAAGTTACTTTGGTGGATACTGCTGGCCGTATTGATAAATACAATAGCCGCTTCTCCAAGTTCAAAAAATAATTTGCGATTTCGCAAAGTTTCAAGGGGCTCATTGCCCCTTTTTTCGTTGATAACGCGGGTGGTACAAGCTGATCTCCTCTCGCAATCTTTGTCGATCAAGATGGGTGTATATTTCCGTTGTGGTGATGGAGGCATGTCCTAGCATTTCTTGTACAGCCCTTAAATCTGCTCCCGCCTCTACCAAATGCGATGCAAAGGAATGTCTAAAAGTGTGAGGTGAAATAGCCTTTTTAATTCCACATTTTTCGGCTTCTCGCTTAACTATATTCAAAATAGTCATTCTACTCAAACGACTACCCCGCTGATTCAAAAAAACAATATCATGAAATCCATCAGCAATGTGCTGATGATTTCGTTCTCTTTCTAAATAGTGATTCAACCATTTCATTGCAGTACTTCCAATTGGAACCAATCTTTCCTTGTTCCCCTTACCTATAATCTTCAAATACCCCTCAGAAAAAAAACAATTGGATAACTTCAGTGCAAGAAGTTCTTCAACACGCATACCGCAGCTGTAAAGAACTTCTAGAATTGCCCTGTCCCGATGACCTGCTGTTGCGGATAAATCTACCCGATCCAACATTTGAAACACTTCTGATTGATTCAAAACATCCGGCAAGTACTTTCCCAGTTTGGGACTATCAATGTTCAGCATTGGATTCTTGGACATGCCATTCTCCATTTCCATGAAGTCATAAAAAGCGCGCAACGCCGATAACAATCTATTTTGAGAACTAGCTGCTATTCCATTTTCAACACAGTAGGCCAAGAAATTTCTAACGTGATCCTCCGTTGCTCCTTTTACATCAACACTTTGATCTTTGAGATATTCAGACCATTTGACTAAATCAAAAGAGTAGGCCTCAACACTTTTGGGAGACAATCCTCTCTCCAAGCGGAGATAGGTTATAAATGGTTTTAACTGATTAGACATACTCTCTCATAAAACGGAAACCCTCCACAAGGGAGGGTTTTCAGACATCATTACCTAAACAAATTCTATTATTAACCAAAGTACTTAGCGTAAGCCGTTGCTTATCAATAAGTATGCGTTCAATCTTCTATTGCACCCATTTTTGTTGAGTGATCATCAATGCCTCTTGCACTGTAATGCGATTACCATCTTGGTATGCAGTTACAAAAGGTCCCGGTAAATTGGGACATTCGGTAGACAAAGCCACACGCTTATTGCGGGCATCTCTATACTCTGTAAACTGTCCATGTGTCCACTTCATCCAACCTTCGTGATTCTCTACTTGACACGTACCTTCAAAACCAAACTTGCTCTTCCACTCAGCTTTCCCAACACTGCGATGATTGGCTAAAATCTGAACACGGTATTTCACCCCATTGCTACTATTAACGTTCAGCTTGCTTTCTTTACTCTTTACAGGAGCCTCTTTCAATCTTTCTTTTGTCTTTACAACAGGATTTGAAGTTTCCTTTTTCACTGCAACAATCTTTTCCTCTGATTCAATTTTGGGTTTAACCTCGGCTACATCATCCGAGTTTACTTCCTCAATTTTCACTTCTCGGTTTTCTGGTTGCTTTGGAGCAACTCTTGAACCAGCTACAATCGGAATTTCTCTAGGCTGATTATCCACCACGAAACTTAACTTCCCGTCAACGGTCAACCCACTCTCTGGCAGAGAACTACATGACAGCTTGTACTTTATAGCAATAACTTCAGCACTTGGCACCTCGAACCAAACATACTTAACACTTCCGCCATCGATTGTAACTGTGGCTCCCCCGTTTTGCATCTTCGCAACCATGCAACCAGCCGTGGCCCATTCTTGCAACTTTAGAAATCCTTTCAAACCATTTAACTTGACCAACAGCTCAACCACAAAATCGTCACCGACTTTGTTGATGAAACGCTCACATGTGGGCAATTCATTATTGGAATTTAATGTTGTCTTGTAAGCATACGCGAGCATTTCATCTTGGGTTACCAACATTTCATTCTGTGAAGACCCCTCCTCCAGATTGCTTGAAACAGCTATGTCTTTTCTTTTGCTTCTGTCAATGTATGAAAAAACTCCGGTGATGTCATTCAACTCTCCTGCAGCGCCATTTTTAACAAGTTGATAGGTAATCTGAAATTGATCTACTTGAGGAAGATTCATCCAAACGAATCTAATTTTTTGCTCCGAAAAAGTAAATGATGCTCCCTTGGTTTCCATTGCTCTTACAATGTAGCCAGAAGGTATGTTGATTTCTAACTTAGCAAAACCCTCTAAACCCGTCTTATCTATCTTCACTTTAACTACACTCGTTCCAGTCTTTGAAAAAGACAACGGAATCTCCTGCTTGACTGTAGGCTCATCCCAATCCAAACTTAAAAGGCTTAAAAAGCTGAAGGCCATGATATGAATTGTAATCAACAGGATTCTCATTCTAAATTCTTTTTGTCGAAACAAAAATGAAATTTGTTATCAACTCTTTTCTGTTTTGTTTCAACATTTGCAAACAGCAAATTGTGAATTGCATGAAAACCATTGTACAAAAAGTCAACGCCGTTAAAAAAGTATATGCTCAACTGGATAAGAAAATTGAAACTCTCCAGCAGCAATCCGGGCTTCATTGTCCATCAGGCTGTGGACAGTGTTGTAAAAAGGCAGACATTGAATGTACACCTGTTGAGTTCTTGCCGATGGCTTTGGACTGGTTGGATGAAGATGTCCTTTGGGAAAAATATGAGGAGATCAAAAACCAAGAGTCATCATTATGCTTTGTTTATCGACCCAGTGTCACCTCATTTGGAGGTCTCTGTAACAATTACCCCAACCGCGGATTGATTTGTCGCCTATTTGGATACTCTGCTCGAGTGAATAAAGAAGGTAAAAAGGAAATGGTGACGTGCAAGATCTTGAAAGAGGAGCAAGCACCAGCATTGGAATTGATTGCAACACATCCCAAGACAATGCCTGTCATGACCAACTACACTTCGCGCATGGCCGGCATTGATTTACAACTCAACACCCATATGCCCATCAATCAAGCCATGTTGCAAGCCATTGAAACCGTTGGTGCATATTATGCATATCGGAAAAGGAGAAAGCCAAAAAAATAAAAGACCACCCCAATGAAAAGGTGGTCTTTATAAACCTGCAAGGAAAATATGAAACCGGTTTTATCCGGCAAACCATACCTATGACGTACAACTCATGGAGCGGTTGCCTATTGAGTGATTATCAATTGAGCAATTTAGGACTTTGATTCTTGTAAACGGCTGGCATCATACCCAAATCTGCTCCAATATAAGTAGGATCACAAAAGACATATTTTAAACCATCTACAATAATCAAATCATCCCGGGCGTCAACTTCGTTTAAAAGAACCGCCATCGCAACATGCCCTGGATAATTTAATCCAACTGTTTTTAATTGGGTCATCTCTCTTATCAATGCATTTAAAAGAAACGTTCTATCCTCACAATCTGCATATGGATAAAACAATACCTCCTCTGGAAGACAAAACTTCTCTCTTTTAAATTGTTGTTGATCGGTTTGATAAGGAATGCCTTGACATATCATCGCATATAAAAATCTGACTCGCTCACGATCCGTTGCAAGTCCCTTCATAAGAGGATCCAACACCCCATGAATCTGGGCTGAAAGTTGAGCAGGAAGTGGCTCCTGAAAGTAGTATCCCAATTCTGTCTGTGGTATGGTTCCGCTATAATCGACACGATACTTGACATAAGGCAATTCCACACGGCGCTTCATCCCATTGAAAGTAAACTCAAAAACACGATTTGACCATTGTTCTGGGTAGATTGTCTTTGTGAAATTATTCAGATTCAATTGTCGCTGAGCGGATTCATGTTGGTGCTGATAAGTATACAATTGCGCCTTTATTTTCCTATCCAAAACAAAATATCTTTTACCGTTCTGTTCAAAATAAGTACTTTCATAGATCATCTCATCAAAGGGTAATGTCACTACAATTTCTTGACCCCCGTACATAATTCTTGCATCGTAGCCCAACTGAACCAATTGAAACCAAATAAACAAATTTTGATCATTCACTTGATCAAAATTTTTCTTTGCAACTTCTTTAATCATTGAATATACCCCCCAATCAGACAATTGAAAAAGCTTCTGATAGGCTTTGAAATAATCAGAAACATCAGTGTAATTTATCTCTGAAGTCTTGTTCCAATACTCCGTTATCGAGGATGGAGATGGCTCTCCCATCAGCCTCGGCCATTGAGATTTGATATTAATTCTCTTCCATTCATTTCCAAAGAAATACTCTCCTGTAAAACCAAATGACTTGGCAAATCCCATAGAAATCTCTTCATCCTTGGTGGAAGGAACTTTTGGTTCATTCTCATTTTCTTTTCCCTCCTTTACATGCCCATCCAAACGCACCTCAACTTTCTCTTCTCTTTCATCACCCTTTGATACCTCTTTAAACACAGGCGGTGTTGAAGGCTTTGGCTCACTTGGCCTTGTTTTCACAAAAAGATCTTCACGCTCCCAATTGCCCGACAACATTTTAGAGAACGCTCTATCCCTGCTGCTCCGCAATGAGTCCATTTCAGCTTTCACATTTTGCTCAAACTTCGTCATTTCCTTCTCGCGATTTTTTTTAAATGTTTCAAAGTCTGTAACCTGTGCCTTTGCCATCAATTGAAAAACAGTGCAAACCAAAAGACAAAAATCCTGTTTCCTCATACTTAAAATAATTATAATTTCGAATTTACACCAAAAACACATCTTAAAAAAAAGTTGTTAGTAATTGCACATCTTGTGCAATCTCCGCATTGAAAGTGTCGTTAATTTCGTCATCATCATGAGGGTTAGCATTTTGTCATTTATTGCCATTGTTTTTTTCTTGTCCCATAACTTGTTTGGACAGGAGAAAGTACGCATCGGTTTATTTGCCAATAAAGAATTACAAGAATTAGAATTTCTCATTGATCAAGGAAGTGCTGTTCTCCAATCAGATGCAAAATCCGTCATTCTTTCACAAGGCACCAAGATTACTTTTAAAAACAATGGAGGAATGGTCTCTGCTCATGCAGACACAATACATTTCAACAGTAAAAAGATTTCATTGCAAGCTGCCAATATTGAAACCGTTTTCCAGATTCAATTTTCAGCCAAAACCAGAAAACTGAAGTACGGCGAGCAACTCGAATTTCGCGTGGTCAACAACAAATTGGAAATTGTGAATGTCATGCCATTGGACACCTATATCGCAGGTGTGGTAGAGGCTGAGGGCGGACCTAATCATGAATTGGAATACTACAAATCTCAGGCGGTAATCAGTCGAACCTACCTACTCAGTCAATTCTACAAACACATTGATGATGGGTACAACCTTTGTGACCAAACCCATTGTCAAGCATTCAATGGTTTACCCAAGCATGAGCACATCATGACCAATGCCGCTGAGCAAACCAAGAGCTTAGTCATTGTTGATGAAAATGCCAACCTCATCACCTCTGCCTTTCACTCCAACTGCGGTGGCAGAACCAACAGTTCAGAATATGTTTGGACCAGAGCATTGCCCTATTGCCGGGAAACAGTCGATACTTTCTGCATCAAAATGCCCAATAGTAATTGGGAAAAGAGAATTCCAGTCAACGACTGGAAAAACTACCTCGCCAAAAAAAGATTGTCATCAGCCGACAGTGCCAATTATGCTTACTTCCCTAGCGAAAAAGAAGTATACTACCGAGAGGGAGAGACCAGAGTTCCATTGATTGACATGCGCAAAGATTTGAAATTGAAATCCACCTATTTTTCGGCCTATCAGGAGGGAGATGAGATGGTGCTCGTCGGGCAAGGGTTTGGTCACGGCGTTGGCCTATGTCAAGAAGGTGCCATCCGCCAGGCCCAATTGGGATACAATTTTGAGGACATCATCCACTTCTATTATTACAACGTCAAAATTATTCCTTATCAATACATTGCTTTTTTCAAGTTTGAATAGGCAATATTTCATCTAAATATGCGTAATTCGCATCGTGAATAAAAAAATTCTTGGACTCTTATTTTTCGTTATTCCCATTGCCCTTTGGGTAATGAGTTCATCCTGTAAAAAAAATATTGAGGTAGATACCGCTGGTCAATTGACATTCAGTACCGATACGGTTTTTTTTGACACCGTCTTCACCACCATTGGCAGTGTAACCAAGACCTTTAAAATTTACAACCCCAATAGTGGTGTTGTTAAAATTGACAACATTCAACTCAGAGGTGGCGCAGCATCGCATTTCAGGATTGCTGCTGATGGGGACAATGGCACTTCTTTTGGTGATATCGAAATCCTGCCCGGTGACAGTCTCTTTCTTTTTGCCGAAGTCACCGTGGATCCCAATGACGATTTCTTCCCTTTCATCGTTGAAGACTACGTTGACATACAATACAACGGAAAAAATGAAAGCATTTACCTCGCGGCCTTTGGACAGAACGCTCATTTTCACGGTGGGCCTGATGCTTTGACCACCATTGGGTGCAATGAAGTTTGGAACAATGATTTACCGCATGTGGTGTATGGTGTGTTGGAAGTTGAACCCGGCTGTCAACTCACCATCAATCCCGGCACCCAAGTATACATGCACAAAGGAGCGGGAATATTGATCAATGAAGGTGAATTGCATGTGCAAGGGGAATTGGGCAATGAAGTCGTATTTCAAGGAGACCGATTGGATGCGGATTATACCGACCTACCCGGACAATGGGGAACTGAAATCGATTTTCAGATTACAAGCAACCAAGGCCCGGACATCTATACCCTTTCCCGCGGGGGCATTTGGATTTATCAAAGTACAGGATCAACCATTGACTACGCCATTCTAAAAAATGGCAACACCGGCATTCAAGTAGACACCACAGGGACCAACAATTTTGCATTGACCATCACCAACACCAAAATAGACAACATGGCTGGTGTGGGGTTATGGGGACAAGGAGCACACATCAAAGGACGAAATTTATTGGTCACCAATTGCGCTGAAGGTTGCGCGTATTTTTCCATTGGCGGGAAATATGAAATGGACAATTGCACCTTTGCCAACTATTGGAGTGGAAGCACCCGCACAGCGCCCACAGTGGCCCTCAACAATTATTACAAGGACATCAACCAAGTTATACAAGTTAGACCTATCTACAACACCGTTTTCACCAATTGCATCATCTATGGCAACAGCGCTGACCTGAGCGATTTTAACGAATTGGTGGTGGATTTGGAATATCCTGAGTTGCAAGATTATCTCTTTAGGTATTGTTTGATTGATTACGATGGGGCCACCTCAGACGTTGCCCATTGGGACAACATCATCAACCAACAAGCTCCCCATTTTTGCGATGCCAATGATGGCAATTTCAAGATCAATCAAAACAGCACCCGCATGATGGGCGGACCATTTGGTGGCGGGCTCACAGACATCCTGCAACAAGAAACGGGATCTTGGAAAGGCTGCTATGATTACACCGGCAGTTGCGATTAACAGGAATCTATTATCTTTGAACGAAACCGAAACCACTGAAAGACAACAACGATGGAGCACTTTGACATTGACCTAGCGCGCAAATGGGAGTATGAGAATGGATTTTATTTGAGTTGTGAGAACGGCCGCATGGGCAAGTTGCTCAATCAATTGGAGATCTACAAACAAATCCTCAATCTTCCTGGAGATGTTGTTGAATTCGGTGTCTTCAAAGGAGCTTCTTTGGTTCGGTTGATGACCTTTCGCTATTTATTGGAAAACGATTTCACCCGCAAGGTCATTGGCTTTGATATGTTTGGGAAGTTTCCCGACAATGTCAAATTTGAAGAGGATAAAAAATTCGTGAAGAACTTCGAAACCGATGGGGGTTGGGGCATACATGAAGATCGCCTACATGCCTTATTGAAGAACAAAGGGTTTCAGAACTACGAGTTGGTGCAAGGCGACATCCTTGAAACTTTGCCCAAATATGTGGAGAACAATCCAGCACAAAAGATAGCCTTGTTGCACATTGATGTAGATGTGTATGAGCCCACGATGGAAATTCTAGAAAGATTATGGGACAAAGTCGTCCAAGGTGGTATTGTGATGTTGGACGATTACAGTTCACGCTATGGGGAAACCGTTGCGGTGGATGAGTTTTTCAAGGATAAAAATGTATCCATACAAAAGCCACCGTTCAACTTTATTCCGGCTTACATCGTCAAAGGGTAATTGTCTTTTAGAGCAATCCCACGAGTTGTTCAATTTGATCTTTGAAGCGCCCCTGTATATTTCCATTCGCATCCCATGCCTCTTGAATCCCACTCAATTTGGGTTTGAAGTAATGCGTATGCATTTTTACATAGTGGAAAATCCCTGTGAGATGCTCTTGACCACGGAGGTTTCCTGCAGCACCAGAAGAAACGCCCACGATATAGGCCATTTTGTCTTGCCATACTTTTTGAGGGATGGCATCGATGACCAATTTCAGGATACCTGGAAAAGAACCGTTGTATTCTGGAACAACAAAAACCAGTTGTTGGATGGGCGCGATGAATTGATCAATGGCTTGCTGAAATGCATCAGAACGGTTGCCGTAGGTTTCGCCAAAGGCAATATCCACGGGCAAATCTTGAAAGTCCCACACCTGAACATCCTTTCCCAACGCTGCTGCGCGATGTTCAATCTCTCTACCCACTCGCCCACTGGCGCTGTCTTTTCTGTTGGTTGCAATGATTACCGTTATCATGTGGGCTAAAGTAAGGGAAAATGGGTTAGACAAGAGGGGGATGAAGGGATGAAGGGATGAAGGGATGGGGTGATTGTTGATGCCTGATTTAGCTTGACCGATTCCATTCATTCAGCTCTGTAGGAGCGGTATAACAATAGAATTGGAAATCGTGTCCAAGTTCCAGCTCCGTAGGAGCGGTATAATAATAGAAATGCAAATCGCGTCCAAATTCCAGCTCCGTAGGAGCGGCATATTAATTCAAGAAACGTTTTAGAAAAATCTCAACTGGTCGCAAATTGCGACCGGTTGGGCAAATTAAAACACTCCTCTCACCCTCTTATTGCTTTCACCGAATATGGGGCATCTATGTTGGCTACTTAGGCCAAAAGTGAAATGGCTGCGCAGATAAGCATTCACATTATTGATGCTTTTATTCGAATGAATCATGCCGATTATTTCTTGGCTCGTTTAGCCTTGGGTAGAAAATTATCATCGGTGATAACACTTTTACCCGTTTTATCCTCCAATGCTTTCCGGGCATTCTTGGCGATGGCGCCACCTTTTTTTCCTGCGTTTGCATTTTCATCCAACCCTTTGGCCAATTCTGATTCTGCAATTTGGCGTGTAGAAAGTTCGGCAAGGGCTGTAAAGAGCAATTCCGCTTCACTCATGTGGTCGCGCAAATTTTGCGACTTTAATCCCTTCAACTCCTTGTGTTTTTTAACACTGATACCCGTCCATTCTTGATGAATAATATTGGTCAAAAAAGCAAACTCATCTTTTTCGGTAACGCCATTTTCTTTCCAATAATCCGTTAGTTTATTTCGGGTTTCTTGCCCCGTCATTCGCTGTTGAATCCACTTCTCGCTACGACCCTTGTTTTTCCAATTTTCACGGGCTCTGTCCATGCTCAAACTAGGATCTTGGATTTCTTGTAAACGCTCGTATCCCACCTTTGCCAACCATTGCTTAAAGGGCTCTGCTTTTTGAGAGGGAATGGATTGAACCAGTCTGAAAATTTGTTCAACGCTACCCACATCCGTTTTATAAAATTTTCCATCTTCGGCCTGCAATTTCAGTTGGTTACAACTTGTAACCAACTCATCACCTTCCTTCATCAGCCTACCTTTCAGCACCTTCCAATAATTTCGGGCGCGTGCCGTACTGGGTTGATCGGTCAGAATCCCAACGATATCGACGATGCTGAAAAACCACAATTCTTTTTCAGAATCATAATGACTCCTTACTTTTTTGTCTTGAAATAATTGGATACTATTCATCATAGAATGATTAACGATTTTGGAAAATGTGTGCAATACGCGCTGGGAATAAAATTACGGTTTTACTTCCCGTTCCAGCCGATTGTTGAAGAAAAAAACGCATGGTGGATAACCGAACCTTATGAGCGACATTTTACGATTTCGCTTTTCAATTGACCAAGGAGGAATGGGATGGTTTGAGGTTCCATTCTGGCACCTCAAAATCCGGATCCGGTGGACGGAGATATTACCCATTCGTTTTCACAGAACAAGGAGTTGCCATGCTTTCGGCCGTTCTGAGAACGGAAATCGCTTTAAAAGTGAGCATTGCTATCATCCGGGCTTTCGTCGATTTTAAAAAACAAAATTTTCAGCTTATTCAGATTTCGGAACGGTTAGATACAATCGAAAGAAATCAATTACAAGCCAACCAAAGAATAGATAAGTTGATGAATATTTTCGAAACCCAAGCAATCCCAAAACAAGGCATCTTCTTTAACAATCAAATTTTTGACGCCTATGCCTTCAAAAGGAAGGCATTTCCCAATAAGGCCGCAATTCCGTAGGGGCGTATTGCAATACGCCCCTACCACGCAATTGAATTTGAAAAAACACAATGCACAATATTTGCCTATTGAAATTCGCATCCTCAAAAAAACGCACGACCGGTTCCTCATCATTGACAATTAGGAATTGTATCATTTGGGTGCATCATCAAAGAATTTTGGAAAAAATAAATAATCCGCAGTTCAATTATCCCGAATTCGGGGTAATTATTCAAGTTGCAGGTACAAATCGATTTATTCTATTCTAACAGCTGGTCAAAAAGTGATTGAGATTTCTTCAATGAACAGCGCTTTATCATAGTATTGGAAAAGTTATTTTCACCAAATTAACTTTAAGAAACAATTTTTCTTTAATAATACTGAAGACACCTCGTTGACCATAAAATGCAATCCCTCAAAGGCCTTCGAGTTTCGGCAATAACAATCGCGCAATCATGACATACGATTGAGATACAACCAATATTTCACTTCTCCTGATAGTTTTTTCAGATAAATTTTCTCGTCTTTAAGAGGAGCACTTGAAGATTTAGTCCAAATCTCAATCTTTTTGTTATCCTTTAAAAAACCCTTAAGAGCATCTTGTCTTTCTTCACCTGATTTACTACCTCCTTTGCCAGAACCTTTAAAACCTTGCTTGTGTTGTCCCAGTCGATTTTTTATACCCTTCAATGTGCGCCCGCAATACAAAACAATCACATCTCTTTCATCTGTAACTTCCACCCATAGATATACACAACCTTCATTCTTAATAGCATCTTCAAATTCAAAATCAACTTCCAAATTTGATTTTATTGGCCGTTGAATAATTGACCCGCATTTTTGGAAACCCATTTTTATTAAATCTGAAATTTTCATTTCAAATCGATTTAATTCCAGGTAATTCTGACTTTCCCATTTCCCTGTCTAATACCACCAATAAAACTATATGGAGGTTCACACCCCCCGGTCCAAGATGAGCCACCTCCAGCCATCACTATACCACCACTACTTCCATTTGCTGCAGCTCCACCACCACCATAGTACCCACCACCACCACCGGCAAAACCATTTCCGCCTATACCGAGGCTGCCGCTAGTCGTAGGGCATGGGGTCGATTGACAAGCTGATGTTCCACCGCCATTTGAACCACCACTTGCTGAAGCCCAACCGTTAAATCCGGGTTGACCGCTCCAAAATGTTAACGGGCTATTCCCAGTGCATTGGTCTTGAGGAACGTTATCACCGCGGCCTCTTTCACCAGCATATAAATCAGAACTAATTTGACAATATCCGCCATGACCTCCATCATCAACAAATGTTTCTCCTGAATTTAAATAACTAAATCCAGAACCTGCGCCTCCAGCAACAATTATTCTAGAAGACAGCTCACTATTTAGTCTTACATCGCTCCCTCCGCCACCATTACGATTTGCAAAAGTTATTGGATGAAATCCAATACCACCCCCATTATAGCCATTTTGTCCTCCAACATAAACTAAAAGTTGACTGTTCCCAACAGGGTAAAATCTCCCTGAACAATAAGCACCTTTGCCAGTTCCATATTGTGCTTGCGCCCCCCAACACTCCAACAACAATTCATTGGCACATTCTGGAATCGTAAAAGTTTGCTCAGTGCCAGTAAATTCAAATACTTGTACCCCTGAACATCCATTGTTTCCATTGTTAGTTGCATTCTGTCCATTGCATACATAGTTTGTCATCGATGAATTAATCTCATTTAAATCAAGCACCCCATTGCCATTTTCATCCAAGCCATACTCCAATTTAACTCCTCCTGAAGCGCAATTTGATCCAGACGGTTCTGTTGTGCTTTTTACCAACGAGTTTTTACCATTGCTTCCAGCCGCTCCCGCCGGCCCAGTCAATCCAATGGGTCCTTGTGGTCCTGTTGCACCAGTAGCCCCCGCCGGTCCTGTCAATCCAATGGGTCCTTGTGGACCAGTTGCGCCTGTAGCTCCGGCTGGTCCTGTCAATCCAATGGGCCCTTGCGGTCCAGTTGCGCCAGTAGCTCCCGCTGGCCCTGCCAATCCAATAGGCCCTTGTGGACCAGTTGCGCCCGCAGCTCCTGCCGGTCCCGTCAATCCAATAGGCCCTTGGGGTCCAGTTTCTCCTTGAATACCTTGTGGTCCAATCTCACCTTGAACTCCCTGCTCTCCCTGTGGTCCCGCCGGCCCTGTCAATCCAATCGGCCCTTGCGGACCAGTTTCTCCTTGAATACCTTGTGGTCCAATCTCACCTTGAATTCCCTGCTCTCCCTGAGGCCCCGCGGGTCCTGCTAATCCAATCGGCCCTTGCGGCCCTATAGCCCCCGCTGCCCCATCCGCCCCCGCCGGCCCTTGTGGTCCTGCCGGCCCCTGAGGACCGACTGGCCCATTGGCGGCGTACAACGCAAAGGGGACGCTCATCAATTGTTGTGTACCGAGATCCACATAGCCATTGCCCAAGTCCACCTCAACCTGCAAGAACTTGGTAGTATTGCTCCAATTGATGCCGGCAAAGGTGCCTTGCACTGCAGTACCTTGTCCGATTACCACAGATACCAGTCCCTGGGCATTGGTGGTTAAGGCGTGCGTCTCTTGGTATTCTACTGCCCCATCCGTTGTGTTTTGATGCAACGTGAATTTGGTGGTTGCCGCAGCATTGGCCGCCACCTGTCCATTGGCATTGCGCACAACGGCTTGGTAAGGGATGCCAGGGGGGACTTGGGTGTTTGCAATAATTTCTGAAACGGGTGTTTGTGTTTGAATGGCAGTGATTTCTTGATTAGAAAGTATTTTGTTATAAATGGCAAGATTATCCAAGTAAAATTGTTTAATGTGCTGATCAGGATAAAAAAAGTTTGATTCTTCAAATCCAGAAGTGCAAATACCATTTGCAAAACCACCGAATGAAATTAAACAAGGAGACATTTCAGTAGGTCCCGCGTAAAATGGTCCAAAATTTTGATTGTTCACAACCAAATAAATTTCAGAGTTATATTTGCGAGAGAATGTAATTTTACTCCACGCATTAGGTTCTAATATTGGACCAGAAAACCCCCAAGACCCTTGATTTTCCCCTAAGATAGAATGCCATCTTGATTTATTGACAACGTTGTAGCAATCATATCGGCAGTTCCCAGCCAAATTTTATTGCTGTATCCAGGAATAAAAAAATATGAGAATGAAATGGTAAAGTTGGGTATATTGGAATTAAAATCTAAAAGTGCATATTCCATGTTCTCAGATAGAAATTTTGCGCTGGAATCAAGATTTGAATTCGAAGAGTCGAAAATAAATGTAGAGTTCAAAAAATCATTCCCATTCCCACTCTCATCATTG
>CAZNVU010000047.1:0-17414 GCA_964576575.1 uncultured Chryseobacterium sp. | reverse complement strand
GACACATGAGGATACTTTTGAGCCTCATTGAATTCTAAAATTTCAATTACCTCAACATAGAATATCCACATTCGTAAGAAATCATACACATAAAGAACTTTGTTACCAACTGACTGTACCATTTCAGAAAGCACTGCGTTATCCATTGAAACAACTCCATCCCCCATGTCCATAAGTGGAATCTCCAAGCCCTTCTCCCACTCATCATTACTCAAATAAAAACTAGCCATCTCCCCCATTTCAAAATCAAAGGTTTGAAGAATTGTCTCATGCAATTGATGGAAATTTGACTGTGCTGAAATTTCTATGTCACGAAAAACATCCTCCTCCGTATCAATGATTACTCTTAGTTTAAAAACATTCGCCATATTCTGAATTCATTAAATACTGTAAATACTATCAATCGCCTCTAGCGGATTGTTGTGCTTAAAAACAAAGTTACCCGCCACTACTACATCAGCACCTGCGCGCTTCAAATCAACCGCGTTATCTGCATTTACCCCTCCATCAATTTCTATCAGTGTAGAGCAACCGCGTTCAACAATCATGCTTTTCAACTCCTTTACTTTGTCCAGTGTCCTTGGAATAAAGGACTGACCTCCAAACCCTGGATTTACAGACATCACCAATACCAAATCCAAATCTTGCAAAACGTCCACCAAAACAGATACAGGCGTGTGCGGATTAATGGCCACCCCGGCCTTCATTCCAGCAGCTTTGATACTTTGAATGGTTCGGTGCAAATGCGTACAGGCTTCATAATGGACAGTCAATATATGGGCACCTGCCTCTTTAAAGGCTGTTATGTAATGATCGGGCTGTACAATCATCAAATGTACATCCATAACCTTGGTGCAATGCTTAGAAATGGCTTGAGTGACAGGAATTCCAAAGGAGATATTAGGCACAAAAACACCATCCATAATATCGATATGCAGCCATTCTGCGTTGGATGTGTTGATCATCTTTACATCACGCTCCAAATTGGCAAAATCAGCGGATAAAACAGAGGGAGAAACTATCATGACGTAAATTTATAAATATCTATCGAGTACCAAAAACAAATCTATCCTTATCCTGCAAATCCTTAACAATCTCCACATCAAATCCATCATTTGCCAAAATTTCTGCTACAAAGGAAGCGTATTTTTCATGCACTTCAAAAGCAATCAAACCCTGAGCAGATAAATGATCACCGGCCCATTCCACAATTCTTCGATAAAACAAACAAGGATCACTGTCGGGAACAAACAACGCCAGGTGTGGTTCATGGTCCAAAACATGCTTCTGCATTTGCGTCTGGTCACTCATCAAGACATAAGGTGGATTGCTAACGATAACATCAAAAGTGCCATGAACATTTGCCATATTGAGAATATCATCTCTATAAAAATCAACTTGCACCTGGTGTGTGTTGGCATTGCGTTCCGCGACAATTAAAGCGTCATCACTAATATCAACTGCACAAATTTTCCAATTGGGTAATTTGTCTTTAACTTCAATTGGAATGCAACCAGAACCGGTTCCAAGATCGATCAATCTTCCCTTGCCATTGTCTTTAATGCGTTGGATAACCAGACTCACCAACTCCTCCGTTTCAGGTCTTGGGATAAGCACCGATGGATTTACTTCAAACCTTTTGCCCATGAACCAGCTGTATCCTAGAACATACTGTATCGGCTCTTTGGCAACTATTCTCTTCAACTTAAAATGCAAACGCAAAATCTCTGATTCAGAAACATGCTGTTGCAAATTGATCAGAATTTCAACGTAAGGCTTTTGAAGCAAATCTTCCAAAAGCCATTTAGACATTTGCAAGGTCTCTCTATCCTCAAAACCTTCATTTGTCAAGGTTTGTTTGATATAGTTCGACAAATCGGCAATCCGATTCCCATGCAATAAGCCGTTCATCAGTCTTTCTTTCCCCCTTTGCTTTTGCTTTTAATTTCAGGCTTAGGAGCCATCATTTTCTCCTTTGGGGTGGGGACTGATTTCATCTTCTCTTGATTCTGTTGAAACTCTCGCATCGTTATTTCAGTAAAAACATCATAACCCTTACCCGAAAGAAGAACGTAATTATTCCCATTCTCTTTTTTCCATTGAGAACCCATTTGACCTTTGAAAAACTTCCCTCTCCATTGAACGGGTAAATTTATTTGAACCCAATTACTATCGTTAGGACTGAAATCTTTTTTGTCAAAAACAACAATGACAACATCACCAAAATATTGACGCATGTAAGCAAAAGTTTGTCCGCTATTCAACAAAACCTCTGTTTCACCGTACATCAAAGCCATAGATTTCTTCCTCAACGTAGTCAAGCGCGATACACTTGCCTTTAATTTACGCTGATCAATGGTCAAATTATCAAATGTCATCATTCGACGATTGTCTGGATCATTACCCCCGGGCATTGCAATCTCATCACCGTAGTAAATACAAGGGACTCCTGGCGCAGTCATAATAAACGCCATCAGTTGCTCCATTTTTCGAAAGCCCATTGAGCCTTGATTTTTTATGTCTCTTGTCCATCCTGCCAACTTTGCATCCTCATCAAACTTCAAACTTCCATCGGCATAGGAAGCAAATCTCCCACGATCTTGATTACCAGTGATTACCCCCATTGAATGATGCGAACCATAGTAACGCAAAGATTCCATCATTACCTGCTCGAGATTCTTAAAATCAGTTTCATTCTTGGCAAAGGCATCAACCATTGCGTCATAGAGATTAAAATCAAATTGCGCATTCAGAAGTCCAGATCCCAAATAAGATTGAATCAATGCTGGACTACCATAAGTCTCTCCAATTTGGAATATCGGGGTTACAGGCCTTTCCTTTTTTATCTTAAAGGTCAACTCTCTCCAAAACTCAGTATTGATATGTTTAGTGGCATCGTGTCTAAAACCATCAATAGGATATTTCTTGACCCAATACAAAGCTGTATCAGTTAAAGCATTCACAACGTCTGGCTTTGAGAAATCAAAGGTTGGTAAAAAAGTATCGAACCAAGTTGTCAAACGATGGTCATCCCAACGCTCGGTATTCATTGTACCATCAGGCAGGTAAAGTGGTGTTGTCCAACCTTTCTTGCCCTTAACCAAAGGATGGTCTTGATGAACATGATGCGCCACGTAATCGACAACGAGATTCATTTCCTTGTTGTGTGCATGATTAATCAAGTTGGTGAATTCTCCCTCAGTTCCAAATCGTTTGTCAATTTTTGTCAAAGCCAATGGCCAGTATCCATGATAAGCCGAGAATTTACTTTTTACTCCTTTATCCCATAGTCCCCAGGCTCCCTCAACATTCTTGCATATTGGAGAGATCCAAAGCGTATTCACACCCAATTGAGAAAAATAATTTTGATTGATCTTTTGAGAAATACCGACCAAATCACCGCCCATTGTATTGGCCTTAGGTAAAATTACCGGATCTGCAGTTGGAAAATTATTTGTCGCTGAACCATCAAAGAATCGATCTACCATCATAAAATACATAATTTGACCCCGAGGATCTTGACGTGGTAAAAACTGCGGAGTCATCACTGGTGACCCATCCATAAAAGGAACCATAAGATCATTGATGAGTTGCCCATTAGACTCGGCAAAAACGCGCAAATAGCCAGTCCAAGCCGTCTTGGGTAAGACAATGTTGAATTTGCCATTTTCTACAATTCCCTCTCCTCCCCTTTTGTTGTTAACGTAATAGACAAAGCGATCTACTTTACCCTCAGCAAGAAGATGAAGTGTACTTCCATCCATCATAAAAGTCCTAATCTTGGCTGCACTTTTTGAATTGCCCACTATCCAGACGCTATTCTTACCTCCCAATCCATTGTCTTTTTGCACCGCATTATTGGCATCCAATTTCTCCTCTCCATCTTCCCAAATACGATAAGGATACTCGCCGTTCTCCACCTCCATGGTTAATTTCCATAGGCCGCTTTTATCTTTCTGCAATGGATGCGAGGTCTTGTTCCAGCCATTTAGACTTCCAGCCCAATAAACATTGCTGACTTTGTCTGAACTAGGTTTGTATTCAAAAACAACCTTGCTTTTATTGGATTTAAAAACTGGAATATTGATTTCCTCACCTTTAACGACCAAAGTCAAATCATGCAATACTTTAGTCTGAGGAGAAGATATATACACAAACCTATCTTTGATTGGAATAGAAACGTCATCTAACTTTACTTCTGTAATTGATGAATAATCCACAACAAAATCACGAAGGTCAATCTGATTATCGCCCAATGTCAAACGAATAGGACCAAGGGGCTCAAGTTGGGGCTCCATCTTTACTCGTTGACCATTATTCCCAAGTGACTTATTAACTGCAGGACTTTTTGTTCCATCCACCCTGGTATCAATGCCGTGGCTCTGTCCTTTGGCAAAACCAATCAAACAAAGAGACAACGTTCCAAATATTAAAATCCTTTTCATACTAATCTATTTTTTGTTCTGCCGCTTGCATGGTATTTAGCAATAATGAAGCTATAGTCATGGGACCTACACCTCCTGGAACCGGGGTAATGAAGCTGGCCTTCTTTGACACCTCGTCAAAATCGACATCACCTGCTAATCTAAATCCAGATTTCTTTGTATCATCAGCAACTCTGGTAATTCCCACATCAATCACAACTGCGCCATCCTTGACCATTTCAGCCGTCACAAAATAAGGTTTACCAATGGCCGCAATGAGGATGTCTGCCTGTTGACATTCTTCAATAATGTTCTTTGATCTTGAATGCAATACAGTTACCGTACAATTCCCAAAAGGATCATTCCGCTGCATTAATAAAGACATCGGCATACCAACAATATGAGAGCGTCCAATAATAACACACTTTTTACCTGCTGTCTCAATATTGTATCTGGTCAGTAATTGAACAATTCCTGCTGGAGTAGCTGGTAAATAAGCAGGTAATCCCAAGGCCATTCTTCCAACATTCTCAGGATGAAAACCATCCACATCTTTGGAAGGATCCACCGCCAACAGCACAGCCGTTTCGTCAATATGTTTTGGTAACGGCAATTGAACAATGTATCCATCAATTAAAGGATCATTATTCAATTGGTCTATTTTATTCAGCAATTCATCTTGAGTTGTATTTTCAGACAACTCAATGAGCGTTGAGTAATAACCCAGTTCCAAACAGGATTTGACCTTGCTCTGAACATAGGTTTTACTTGCACCATCATTTCCAACAATAATTGCTGCCAAATGAGGCACCCTTAAACCCGCCGCCTTTCGGTCATTGACCTTAGCCTGCAATTCCGATTTGATGGTGTTGGCAATCAATGATCCGTTGAGCAATTCCATGGTACTATTTTAAGCTATAATTGGGAGCTTCTCTTGTAATGAAAACATCATGAGGGTGGCTCTCTTTGATTCCAGAATGTGTAATTCTAACAAATTGTGCGGTTTGCAGTGCATTCAAATCTTTTGCGCCGCAATAACCCATTCCAGCCCTTAAACCGCCTATCACCTGGTACATAACTTCTTGAACCGTCCCTTTGAAAGGCACACGACCAGATATCCCTTCTGGCACTAATTTCTTGATATCATCCTCAGCATCCTGAAAATATCGATCCTTTGAACCATGTTGCATGGCTTCCAAAGAACCCATTCCACGGTAACTCTTGAATCTACGTCCTTCATAAATGATGGTCTCTCCTGGTGACTCTTCCGTACCAGCCAGCATGGAACCTACCATTATCGTAGACGCACCTGCTGCAATGGCTTTGGGAATATCACCGGTAAAACGAATTCCTCCGTCTGCAATAATGGGAACTCCTGTTCCTTCCAATGCCTCAGCCACGTTCATTACAGCTGTCAATTGAGGTACACCAACTCCAGCGATAACACGTGTGGTACAAATACTTCCTGGTCCTATTCCAACTTTAACCGCATCCGCACCGGCCTCAACCAATGCCAAAGCAGCTGCTCCGGTAGCAATGTTACCGACCACAATATCAATCTTTTCTCCAAATGTTTCTTTCACTTTCTTCAACGTCTCAATCACTCCCTTGGAGTGACCATGGGCTGTATCAATCACCACAGCATCAACACCGGCCTTTACAAGTGCCTCAACCCGATCCATGGTGTCAAAGGTCACTCCCACTGCCGCTGCCACACGCAAACGCCCCATTCCATCTTTACAAGCATTGGGATATTGTTTCAACTTCAAAATATCTTTGTAGGTTATCAGTCCCATAAGGCGACCCGCCTCATCTACAACAGGCAATTTCTCAATCTTCTTCTCCTGCAAAATACTTTCTGCAGCTTTCAAATCCTTAGGTTTATCTGTAGTGACAATGTGTTCTTTGGTCATTACTTGATCAATGGGTTTGGCCATTTCTTTTTCAAAGCGCAAATCGCGGTTGGTAACGATACCTACCAATTTACCTTGATCATCAACCACAGGAATACCTCCAATTTTATTCTCTGACATCATGGATAAAGCATCTCCTACAGTTGCTGTTTCAGACAACGTGATGGGATCCTGAATCATTCCGCTTTCAGAACGCTTCACCTTGCGTACTTCAGCCGCTTGTGCCGCAATGGTCATATTCTTGTGAATTACACCGATTCCGCCTTGACGCGCCATGGCAATGGCCATCTCTGATTCTGTTACAGTATCCATTGCTGCACTGACGACAGGTGCATACAAAGGTATGTTTTTTGAGAATTTGGAATGCGTAGAAACCTCTCTTGGCAGAATTTCAGAAAAGGCTGGAATCAAC
Organism: uncultured Chryseobacterium sp.; assembly: GCA_964576575.1. Lineage (GTDB taxonomy): Bacteria > Bacteroidota > Bacteroidia > Flavobacteriales_D > Sanyastnellaceae > CAMCTV01. Next base: position 10,665 of record CAZNVU010000047.1, on the reverse strand, counting down.
AACACGTCATCGTAGGTTAATCCTTCACCGACAACTTTGTTTGAAAATTTGGACATGTGCAATGAATTTACAGAAAAATAAATTCGTGCAAATATAACAAAGAAATCCGATGATTTTACCTTGGATCCACAACTGCTGAAGTACCAATTCCCGATGAGTAACTAGCCATTGTGCTCCAGTTTGATGCATTCACTTTGTTCATGATTCCATCACCAGAAAAATCAGGCGTGCTGGTAATCCAAACATTTCCATCATTGTCTGCATCAACTGTATAAGCATCACCTGTCCAACAGCCGTTGCAGATTTCATTGCCTTGTCCATCAAATACATCAATTCCTTGATTGGCCAAATACAGTTCACTTCTTGTCTTAGACCAAGCAATACTCTTGGGATGAACTCCTTGACTGGGTAATTCAAAATATGAAAAATCAAAACTCACAGCATTGATCCAATAGATAGCTGATGCCGTGTGTCCAATTACATTCCAATTGGCATCGTATAAAACATCACCAGAACAAAGTACCATTACTTGATTTGAGATTTCATCAAACTCAACATCCAAAGGTCGATCATGTACAACAATATTTTGCACTACTGAAAACGACCCCAAATCAATGATAGAAATGGTATTGTCCACCGCCCATCCTCCACTATTCAAAACCCACAATTGACCATTATTCTCTAATAATCGCTCGGGACCTTGACCAACATTAACCTCATCCAAAAGTGCTCCGGTACCAACATTGTACTTACCAACTTTTCCTCCCAAAGCGCCTTGCGCGATATAAATAACATTATCTACAATAACGGCATCTCTTGGATAATCCAAATCAGGAATCACACGGATCACTTTCATATCTGCTGTGTTCATGATGACAACTTGATTGCTTCCATTGACCACCGCAACTGCCTTATCACCAAACACATTCACACGTTGAAGAACATCGCCCAATCCACTTCCATTGGACTGTCTAAAGGCATCTTCTGCAATTCTACCATCTGCTGTGACTACATCAATACTGCCATTGTTACCATTGAATGCACCTTCATTAACCCACCAAATTCCATCACGCAAGTCGTAAGCCTCAGGGGTGGTTTCTTCAGTTGATTCATCCTTTTTACATGATAAAGAGAACAAGGCTAAAGCAATTAAAACAAAATAGTACTTTTTCATTTGATTTGAATATTAATTTGACATTTAAACACCCTTCCAGGCAAAGCATATGAACGGACCTCTTGGTACTGAACATTCGCAAGATTTTCTACCCCCACTGACCATTGAAGTCCTGAACGAGAAGAATACCTTCCAAGACTACAATCCAATAGCGAATAATCTGGCAGCGATGAGCTGATTTCATTTGATTCATCCGTGTATCGCAAACTCGTCCACTTATAATTCATCTGAACGAAAAAATTGGTTTTGTGCATCCACATGCACTCCATTCCCCATTTCCATCGAGGAGTATATGGCAACTGCGTCTTGCCTACAGCATCAGCATTGTTCAAATCATTTTGCAGTGTGACTTCATTCATTTGACCGTAAACTCTTGTTTTTAAAACACTTTGAAAAACAGGACTATTCACTTTTACATTTCCATTTATCGATTGGGCCACGACATAACTCAGATTGACGGGAGACCAAATCCCATTGGTATTAGGTACCCATTGAATCCAATCATTTACCCAACGTTGGTTGTACTCTATATCAAAAGATAATTTAGACTGAAAGTCATTGTCAGGACCAAGCATCCATTCCGCAAAAGTCCTAAAACCTTTGGCTGATTCTTGTTTCAATTCAGGATTGCCTGATCCTGGCCAATACAATTCATTAAAGTCTGGCATTCTTTGTTGAAAAAAAGCAGCCATCTGAAATCTAAGATAATACTTTTGTAAATCGGGATTGGTATTCCCTTTCACCCACTCGATGGTTGCTTCATGCTGATCATTGGAGCGCTTTCCCCAATATTGTCTATCCGCCAACAAATAAAAATTCCATCGATCTCCTAACCATCTTGACTCGGATAACAATTGAGGAATCTGCTGATGGATTGGGGTATTCAAATTATATCCCACCTTTACCATTCTGTGATTAACTTTTACGTTCTGCCAATATCTTCTGAAACGATATTGAAGCAAACCAGAGAACCAATGTTGTTGAATAAGCGTGCTGTTCTCACTCCAGCCATTGACACCTTCAAATTGATAATTCACTCTGTACTGCTGATTGTCTCTGGTTCCAACATAATTCAAGGCCCAATTGCGAAGAATACTTTCTCCCTTTGTATCTCGTTCCAAGCCCAATTGCCATCTGTGAATATCATCATCTTGCTCTTGCAAATATTTGCCTTCCTGTCCCATCGTATTGGGAAGCTCTGCATTGCGTTGAACTATCCAATACTGTCCAGATAACTGATATTGTCCAAGTTCTGCATTTGTCTTATACAACAAACCTTGTTGAGAGACATCATTATTCGATTGCTCTATTCTTCTGGCACCCAAAAGGTCTTTCCATTGATAGGTAAATTGGTTTCGAAAATCGCCTTGAATCCATTTCAATTGATTATACCATCTCTTGTTTTCACCATATACCCTCCGCTGATTTATTTCACCACCACTTGATTGATTGCGCAGTGAATTCATTTCCATCCAAAAACCTACCAAAGGAGCACTCTCCTTGTGGAATTGATTGAGATGAATATTTCCGCCAAAGCCTGCGTAACCACCATTCTCAGTTGACTTAGATGACCCCATGGAAAGTTGATCAAAAAAATAAGCGGGAACCAATGAAAAATCTGTTTGACCTAGCGTAAGTGAGTTGAGCGATACTCCTTTCCATGATAACTGGGTATGATCTGGGCTTAATCCATTCATGCGCACCAAACAAGCCGTGCCCTGAGGCCCGTATTGAAAAACATTCACTTGACCATTCTTGGAGAGCGCTCTTCCCAAATCCATGCTCTTGTTCAGTGAAAAGAACATGGAATCCATTGCACCACTATATCTGTGAAAAGGCTGAATGTACCGGACTTCAATTTTCTCCAATGGAATATTAAAGTAATAACGAGGCAAAGAATCCTCCCCTCCGATTGCAAGCAATTCGACAGTGGAACAAAAAGTCCCCAAAAACAATATGCACTTGAGCCAATGCTTCATATCCTCTCTGAACCTTTTCCCGGATTCATTGAATGGTTAATGCACTTGGCAGGTCTTCTGACTTCACCCCTTCATTCAATGGACCTTCCCAATTTCTCAGTGGCCTTAGACATTGAACTTCCTTGTTTAAGGGAGGTTTACAGCTGCGGGTACAGTTGGAGTCTTTCACTCCATTCCCTCTTCGTTTTGTTCTTCAACAAAAACCAAATACGAGGCAAATATAGATAAATCCACGACAAACCCTAATTTAGCGAACTGAATTAATCGATATGAAAAAGACTCTTCTATTTATTTTGCTGCTTACTCAAGGCTTTATGGCATTGTCTCAAAAAACAACTTTGACCGGATCCAATGTCAATATCACCATCATTGCCATGGACTATGCCGCGAGCAAAAAATCATTCCGAGAGTTCATTGTTCAAAACAGTATTACCATCAATTCTCAAGACGAATCCAAAACCAGTTTGTCAGCCACCTTTGACTTAAATCTAGAGGTTTATGCCAAGTTAAGACTGCAAATGAATGATTGGGGATACATTAGCAACGACGACATCAATACAACAGGCTATCAATTGGAATTGGATGAAATTGATTTAGAGATTGAATTCTTGACTCAGAAGAAAAACTCCTTTGAGCAAATTTTACAGCAGCATGAAATGAAGTCCGCGCAATACGAATCCCTTTGGAGAGAAAAACAAGGATTAGAGGACAGAATTTTTAATCTAAAGAAAAGAAGAACCGTTTTAGAGAAAAACGCCCTTCCCTATCGGGTTTCTATCACCTTGATGGAAGAGATTACCAGTCCACAAGAAAGCAGGGTTACCTTCGTCAATATGCCTGGGGTTGAGTACAGCTATCTTAAAATAGAAAACCCAAATGACACTGTTTCTTCAGCCTATTATCAAGGATACTTTTTAAAATACCTATTCACCAAGGGAAAGAGTTACGCTTCAGTAGGGGTTTACCAATCAACACAAAAGCCTGCTGGTGATAGCACCATCTTTTCTGAATTGTTTGTGATGAATTTTGGTCAAGATTTTTATTCCCGTCATTTCGGACGAGGTTCCAATAAATTCGGCAATCTTTATTCTGGTTATACTGTTGGATATATTGCAGCAAGCAATGAGGTCAGATCACAGGATATCTTTTACTTGTCACCTTCTGTTGGTCTAGAATTATTCAAAAACAAATACATTCTCTGGGATACAAAAGTTAATTACTTAATTCCATTTAGCTATCAGCGAAATTTAAGAGGATTTGGGCTCAATACCTCCATCAACTTTGTTTTCTAATTTGGACAGGACAATAAACCAATTCCATTTGCGTTAATCAAACAAATAAAAAAAGCTTATGGCAGATTCTACCCTTGTTGTTTCAAAAATCAATCACCAACCTTCTTCAGAAATCATCGAAAACATCTTGGCTTATTCAGCAGGATTAAAAGTGATGCACACCAAAGAAGGAGATGTTTTTTGTGAACTAATGAATTGATTCGCTCAATGAATCAACAGAAAGGGCTGCACATGCAGCCCTTTATTTTTTTATCCATCTTGAATGATTACTTCAACAAAGCAGCCATTGCTTGACCAATCTCTGCTGGTGAATCAACAACAGTGATTCCGCACTCACGCATTATTTTTTTCTTTGCACTCGCGGACTCATGTTCACCTGAAACTATGGCTCCAGCATGTCCCATGGTTCTGCCCTTAGGCGCAGTCTCGCCCGCAATAAACCCTACAACAGGCTTTGTTCCATTTTCTTTAATCCACATAGCAGCTTTTGGCTCTAACTCTCCACCAATCTCACCAATCATAATGATACCTTTGGTGTTGGCATCGTTCATCAATAGTTGAACAGCCTCCAATGTCGTGGTTCCAATGATGGGGTCTCCACCGATACCAATGGCAGTAGTAACACCCAAGCCCGCCTTAGCAACTTGGTCAGCAGCTTCATACGTTAAAGTTCCTGATTTGGAAACAATACCAACTGTTCCGGGTTTGAAGACAAAACCTGGCATGATACCCACTTTGGCTTCTCCCGCTGTGATAACACCTGGACAGTTTGGTCCGATCAAACGAGCACCTCTTGCCACAGCATAAGACTTGGCTTTTACCATATCAGCAACTGGAATTCCTTCCGTGATGGTCACAATGACTTTAATCCCTGCATCCGCTGCTTCCATTATGGCATCAGCTGCAAAAGCGGGTGGAACAAAAATAATGGTAACGTCTGCTCCAGCCTTTTGGACAGCTTCTTCAACCGTATTAAAAACCGGACGATCAAGATGAACGGATCCACCCTTTCCAGGTGTAACTCCACCCACAACGTTTGTTCCGTATTCAATCATTTGTTGCGCGTGAAAAGTTCCTTCACTTCCAGTGAATCCTTGAACGATGACGCGTGAATCTTTGCCAACTAATACACCCATTTCTTTTTGAATTTGACTGCGAAAATAAACGAGAACCGTATAACCTCGAATATTTTTTTACAACTGAAACCATTTCCAAAGCGTTTCGTATACTTGTGTTATGAGTAAAATAGCCATTATTGGGGGTGGCGTAGCAGGCTTGCTTGCCGCGCTTGAGCTGCAGAAAAGAGATTACCACATTGATATTTATGATCAAAACTTTTTACAAGGCAATCTTGGTTTTGGTTTTTTGTTAATGCCCAATGGTGTAAAAGGACTTAAAGAAATGGGACATTGGGACACCATTGCCCCATGGGTTACTCCTGCAAAGCAAGTCATCACTATGAATGATGGCATGGAGATCAAAAATATTACGCCATTGAACAATGTTTATGGCATCAGCAGAATTAACTTTTTACAGACGCTATCTAAAAACATTCAATCCAATGTAACCTATTTACAAGATTATGTGAGTATCAATGAATCTAGAGCTTTAACCTACGGAGGCCAATTATTTGACAAAGAAAACTATGATTGGATATTGGGTTGCGACGGTTCACATTCCGTCGTAAGAAACTACTTGTTTCCCGACGCTGAAACCATTGATGCGCCAACCTATGAAATAAATGGCTCCTACTATGACGAAACTTTCTGTGCGCAAAATGCCGGGTCTTTAATCAAAATTATCTTTGATGAACCTGGAATAGCCGTTGGATTTCTTCCTCTGAAAACAGGACAAGTTATCTATTACGTTCAATTGGCTAAAAGGCTCTATCCCGAGCCAACCAGAAATGCCGATTTAGCAGCATTTACTCAGGAATTGCTGTCAAATTACAAGCATCCTTGGATTCAAAATCTTGTTCAAAATCACGTACATACACCGTACTTATGGCGGGGAAAAATACTACTCGGTGTAGACCAATATATAGTCGATAACGTGGCACTCTTGGGAGATGCGGCGCATATCGCACTGCCTTTTACCAGTCAAGGAACGAATTTAGCCATAGAAGATGTATTGTCTTTCACTACAACACATGATGTCATCAATAATAAGTCTGGAGTAGCTTTAGCGCATTTCAATAACCGACGAGCCGATTGTGAAAGAATCGCATTTGAAGGTATGGAATATGCACATTTGTTTGCCACAGAACCTTCAGATTTCATGATAAACCATGTTCCACTAGCATTTGATAAACATTCATGACATACAAAAACAGTATACCATACTCATTCTTGAGGTCCAATGCATTCAACCTGCGTTGGGCTGAAGTGGCGGATGATGTCATTCCATTGACAGCCGCTGATGGCGACCTCCCCTTTTCACCTGAAATCAGTCAAGCCATCATCACAGCCAGTGAGAACAAACTTTTCCCTTATGGACAACCACAAGGTAATTTGTCATTTCGAGAATCCATTGCCAAATATTTCAAAAGCAATAAATCATCTACCATCCATGCAGATCAAGTATTGGCCACCAATAGCGCAGCAGCAGCTATTCAAGATTGGTGCTATCACTTTCTGCGCCCGGGGGATGAGGTCTTGATTCCTGATCCTGTTGACTTTCTTTTGGGTTATTGCGCAGAAAAAGCGGGTGCTAAAGTGAAAAGAATTGCTGCTGAACCAATATGGGATTCGGCTAAATGGCAAGCTGCCATAACAGAAAAGACAAAGGCCATCATGATTTGTCATCCCCACAATCCTTTGGGATTTCATTACGATGCGGAATCACTCCTGTCCATAAGTCGTTTTGTAAAAGAAAACAATCTCATGTTGCTATCAGATGAAGTTTGGAGTGATTTGGTTTGGGACCGACCTTTTGAAAGTATGGCCAAATACTGTAATCAAGCCTGGATTGTTTACGGTCTTTCCAAAGGGTTTGGGCTAGCGGGATTGAGAATCGGAGCACTGATTGGTCCCAATAAAAATGAAATTCAATCCTTGATGGATACACAAGGATATTCCAGAACAACACATGGCGTTTCCACCCTCTCTCAAGTAGCTGCAAGAGCCGCACTTGAATCCACACAAGCTGGGAAATTGTATCGAAAGCCAATTGAACAAACGCTGAATCATGCTATTCAACGAATAACGTCAGAACAATCATTTTTCCAGGTCGCAAGACCCTCTGCAACTTTTGTACTGTGGCTAAAAATACCTAAGGAATCAAATGCCGAAAAACTCTGCCAACGACTGGAGAGCGAGGCCAAAGTGAAGTTGGTTCCTGGACTTCCGCAATGGTTTGGACCAGGCGCAGAAGGTCACGTTAGAATGAGTTGCGCCACCTCCATAGAAGTCATGGATGAAGCATTAAATAGAATTTTCGAATGGTTAAAATCCAATGTTTAATGTTTTAATTCAAACCAACGGACGCCCAAATATTCTTGCTCCGTTTGACCTGGTGTTGGGAAAAACACCAGCTCAGCTCTGGTCTTGATGGCTTTTAAATCCATGAGGGATGAATAACCGGGTCGCATCATGATTTTCTCTGCACCCAGTAATGTAGCTGCCATGGTTGCATCATCAAGGTGTGAAATCAATTCTACATCGCCTTCTTTAAAAGCCCGGTTCAAATGCGGCTGGCCGGATATGATCAAGCATCGCTTTCCAGAAGAAAGAAAAAGCTGCACGAGTTGTTGCTCTAGAACTGTGCGTTGTAATTCAGGACCACTGATCCATCCTACCCACTCGTAATTGGTCTTTTGGCTTTCCCATTTCTGAATATTAAAGCGACTCAACCAACCGATGAAGGTCACAGGGTAAGATACCTGAAAACGACTCAAATTACCCGATAAACGCAAAGATTCATCTTCACAATCTGGAATCCAAATCGCATCAAATCTTTTCATCCTTCTCCAAAATAATCTTTGGTAGATGAGGCTCATCCATGAAGGCATGATGGGATTGGTTTGATGGGTAATGAAAACAGAATGAACCTTTGGGAGGAAAATACCAAATCGATTGTCAGCAATCACCTCATCAAAATGATGGATTTTATGTTGCTTTTTAAGCCAACGATTCTCTTGGAGGATGGTCCACTCCCACAAGGGCCACTGAGCAATCAAGCTGAACCAGGTAATACCCATAGAAGAGTATCGAACAGGATAGCCTGGACATCCCTCTAAAAAAGTCAAATCAGGAAAGTATTGCCTTAACCATTTGCCGGAAGGACCGCTTCCCGCAATGAAAACTTGGTGACCTTTTTGCACCTCTCGATGAATCAGCTCAGCGCATCTCGTGGCGTGACCCAATCCCCAATTCATCGGAACAAACAAAATCTTTTTCATTGCGTCTGCCAAGATCAATAAAAAATTTTGATTCACGCCTTAAATTTGCACAATGGCAAAGGACAAATTGAAAAGATGGGCGGAGAATAAAACGTTTGATCATGTATTCGAACCCAATCTTCTTCCAATCATCAAAGAGGGGAAGACTTTCATGAAAGGGGAATGGCGCAGCAAATTTTTCAAGAACAATCATCCTTTGGTGATTGAATTGGGCTGTGGCAAGGGAGAATATACTGTGCAATTGGCAGAGGCCAATCCCCACATCAATTACTTGGGAATCGACGTAAAAGGACACCGCTTCAATCATGGAGCCCGCATTGCCAAAGCAAAGGGACTAAAGAATGTTGCCTTTCTCAGAACACGAATTGAGTTCATCGAAGCCTTTTTTGACACCAACGAAGTGGACGAAATATGGCTAACCTTTTCAGACCCACAACCAAAAGATGACATTGGCTTAAAGAGAATCACATCGGTCTTCTTTTGGAAAAAATATGCCTCCTTCCTAAAAGAAAATGGCATCATCCACATCAAGCACGACAATCCCATGATTTATGAAAGTGCATTGGAAGAATTGGATACTACCCCATTTGTGATTCAAAGCCATTCCGCTGATGTATATGGAGATTACATTAAAAAAGTAGATTCAAAATGGAAAAGCATTTTGTCCATCAGAACCTATTATGAAAGCCGTTGGTTGGAGGAAGGAAAAAAGATACATTACGTTCGATTTAAAGCAAGAAATCTTCAGGGATGGTCCAAGAGCATCGTTTGATGCACTTTGTCTTCTGCAATAACTCGCCAACCCAATTCTTTCAATCCAAGCTGCGCATTTTCTTCATTTGACAACAAAAGAATTCTGGATATGCCATTCCCTGCTGCGACTTGTGCAAAAGCATCATTGAATTGAATGGGTTGAGTGATGCCTTGAGATTGAAGCTGAACAAAAACGCCATTCTTGGTTTTTTCGCCAATCACCCAGAGCTTTTCATTTTCGATATTCTCAAAAGCCAGTGGATTGATTTGCCTTAATTCGGCAGCCAACAAAGCAGAATTCTCCTCTTCTGTTCTTTCACTCATTCTCCAAATCATCTTATCCTTTGCTTTGACAAGAGAAGACACGGTGAAACAACAAAACAAAAAGATCAAAATCTGACGAATTCTCAGAGCTTTTGCAGCATTTTCCAAGACATGAAAGAACATCAAAAAAACCAATAAGAACCAAGGCAAGACATTCAGAAAATAATAATCATGGTGTTCCAATTGTTGCCAAAACATCAAGGCGTAACAAACTCCACCCAATAACAATAGCAAAAACCAAGCACGAAAAACAACTTGAATCCTTTGCCAAAAAGCAAACAAAAAAATGATCATGCCGCCCAAGCCATACCATGAGTATTTGGGAAAATAACTATTTCTCCAATGCTTTGAAACAGCTTCCCAAACACGGTAAATCTTTTCCCCATCCATACTCCAAATCCCGTTTGGCCCTGTTGTAAAATAAGTATCTCCTGCCGTTGAATTGTATTTCAACACAAAAAACCACCAAAGAAAAACAGGAATCAAAATCAACAATAACCAAACTAAAAAATGCATGATTCGTTTTTGCCTTTGCGTCCATGCAATTGCCATGATCAAGGCCAAAGGATGAATCAAAAACGTGATCTTCAATAATGATGCTAACGCAAAAGCTGCAATACTCAGAAAAAAATGAGCTTTTGAATCATCGAATAAGTAACGCATTGCAAAAAAATAACCCAACAAAATCGAAGAAAATGCAGGAGTATCGGGAAGAAAGTTGAAAGCATAATAATTGAAAACCGT
>CAZNVU010000046.1:0-18264 GCA_964576575.1 uncultured Chryseobacterium sp. | reverse complement strand
CTTACCCTGAAACCATTGCTCTCCCTTCCATGAAATTAATACATACCTACTTACAATCCCAAGCAAAAATGGAATTCCTAGATAAATTCCCACACTCTCCGCAATTTGCCCAATACTGATGTTTACGGCAAAACCTTCAAATCCAAATAAAGGAGGCATAATTGTTATAAAGAGATACGCATAGACACTGTAGAGCAAAACCTGAAAAATACTATTTAAAGCAATAAGGCCTGCCGCATATTCCCTATTACCCTCTGCCAAATCATTCCACACCACCACCATAGCTATGCATCGCGCAAGTCCAATCAATATCACTCCTATCATATACTCGGGATAGTCAGATAAAAAAATAATAGCCAGGAAAAACATCAACATGGGACCGATGATCCAATTTAGTATCAGAGAGGCAGACAGCACCCTGACATTGCTAAAGACCAAACTCATCTTACCATAATTCACTTTTGCCAATGGAGGATACATCATCAATATCAATCCTATCGCCAAAGGAATATTGGTAGTCCCTTGAGACAACCCATTGATATAATCAGCAGAGGATGGCATGAAGTAACCAAGAGCCACCCCCAGCAACATTGCCAAGAAAATCCAAAGGGTTAAGAAACGATCCAGAAAACTCAAACGTTTTCTCGATGCTACAGGGCTGCAATTATTGATTGACATAAATAAAAATTTTAAACGATGTTTTAATTCAACCTTTTCGAGACCTCATTGAAAACATACAAACATTCTAAACCTATCTGCTTACAACGCTCCAAATACATCTGGGCTTGAAACTCTGTTCCATCAAAGGCCTTTGGGTCGTCATACGTTGTGGCCACTTTAAGCGACACTCCGGGTATGAAAGGGCAATTTTCTTCCGCATCAGAGCAAGTCATGATGGCTGCAAATCTCGATTTGGGATTTACTTCATCATCGTACACTTTGGAAAAACAAATACTCATCAAACCATCACCAAACTGAACTTTGTATTTGGGATTTGACGACTCATCCATTGGATCTATGATAAAACCAACACTACGTAAAGCGTTTATTGCATTGGGATGAAAAGCAGTAGCTTCTGTTCCTCCTGAGAAAGTCTGAACCCAATCCAATTCGAAATAAGCGGCGGCCAATGCAGACAATACTTGACCAAAATGACTACGCCTTGAATTGTGTGTGCAGATATAAACCAATTGCACATTCCCACTTGTCGCATGCTCGGAGACGATGTAATCTACGATGCGATTCAAAATCAAACGTCTCTCTGTTTGAACGTCATCCAATTGCTTTGTCCAATCATCACAAAGCATCTTCAACTTTTCATTGACCATGTTCATAATGTTTAACTCAACAACCACCACCACCTGGCGTACAACAACTTTTACTACTCAAATCACTTAACTCCAACTTCTGTTTCATCGCAGGAATACCACAAGCATCCTCCGCCAAACATGCCGTTTGTTTAGATTGTAAGATAAACTTTTCCCCGTTGTAATTTAAATCAAATACGCCAATTGTGTCTTGCTGATACTCCACTTGCACTTCCAAATCTTGAATACCATACAGACCATCAGCAATTGCAATAATGCCCAAAAACTTTTGCGCAGTCAATCGGTGATCTGTGTCTCCAGCAACCCACAATTGAAAAGTAGCACTGCGCTCATTGCGCATCTTACCGCCACAATCCACATAATTCTTTAACACCAACCCCATTTCAGTAATGTGGAAATGCGCTGGAACGCTGTTACCATTGGGTAATTCAAACCCAATAGTTGCCTGCGTTCTTAAAACTTCTACTAACTCTTTGACTTTCATACTAACAACATTTTTGAACAATTTTACTTTCTATCTTCCCAAAATACTTCTGAATCTTTTGCATGGTCTTTTCATTGATGCAATAGCAGATAGCGGTTCCCTCAACACTTCCTTGAATAATCTCAGCTTGTTTCAATTCTTTGAGATGCTGAGAAACCGTTGGCTGCGCCAGTGGTAAATGATCTACGATATCACCGCATATACAAGTATCCACAGACAACAAATACTCAACAATGGCAATGCGCGCGGGATGGGCCAATGCCTTGAACAACTGTGCCATCTCATTCTCTTTTTTACTAAACTGATCAGTCTTAGAGGCGCCCATTTTATTTATTTATTGCAATATTACAATAAAGTTTCCAAAAAATTATCGATTCCTCCTTTTTAATTTCTCATCCTTTTCCAAGGAAACTTTATAGTTCTCCAAATTGCCTTTTATTCTGACATTGACAAAACGCCTTTTCCTCTGATTACTGGACTCTTCAACTTCAGAAGCGTCATTAATCTCCGCTTCTTTTCTTGACTTTCCAAACAACTTGTTTGACGCCGCTTCTGAAACCAACTTCCATGGAATACGGAGATAATAATCCATGTTAAAGTCCATGTCTTGCTTGCCACTTATCTCAAGATAACCAAGATTAGAACTGATGGACATATTGGGAATATTCAAAACGCCATTCTTAAAATCTATGTGGTTTTGCAATGTATCAAACACAACCATCCTTAGTTGAGAATCTGAAAAATAGTCGGACATTGCTTGTAACATTTCAAAATTCTCCAACTTACCATTCAAAACCTGTAAATCCAAATGCACCTCTGCATCCTCCAAAATAGGCGCAAAGTCTTTGTGAACAGGAACATGAAAACGGATTTTAGTGCTCGCATTACCATGCAAATTCTCTGAAACCAAATAATCTTGACCAAAGTTATCAAGCTTAAAAAAAAGCTTATCCAAATCAACATGATCCACATCCATCTTACCATCAAGAAAGATATGTTTTGGATTAACAGCATTAAGCACACCCTCCAGATAAAAATCACCTTCAGCAGCAGTAAAAATGAGCGGGTGAATATCAATTACTCTGTTCCGATGCATTGTTACATCGCCTTTGATATAACCCAAATGATACTTATGATACTTCAAGTCACCTACTTCAAACTTAATGTCCATGTCACCAAATGGTAGTTGATATATACTATATCCCTCATCGTGGTATTGTGTACCTGAAACTGCAACGACAGTGTCAGCAGAAGTGAACTTCTCTTGCCAGGCAAAAAGCTGATCAAAATCCAACTTGTCAGAAAAAACACTAACACTGCTCCTACCGCCACCCAATGGATTAAATTTATATACAAAATCCAAATGCATATCTGAATTTCCAATATTCAAAATGCCGTTACTGACTGAAATTAGGTCTTTGTTCCAAACCATCTGAAATGCCAATTGCTTAAGGGACATGTCATGAGATTTCAAAACTCCTTTTGTGTTCTTCAAACTAAGCATGAAGTGAGAGAGCGTATCGTCAAAAACCAAATCAGCATTGCCCTTTATTTCCAGATTATCTATTTCCTCCATTTGATAATCTGGTGGAAGAAATGATTTCCCTTTATAACCCAGAATATTATTCAATTGGAGCATTTTGCTCTTTAAATCAAACTCCAAATGAGTATTTCCAAATGAACGCTCTTCAAACCATAAATCATAATGCTTCAAATTTCCAGAAAAGTGAAAGTCACTGTCGTCAATCAACCCTGTGAAATCAATGACTTTAAAATCAGTATCCGTAACATAAACATCGGCGTGAAAACCTTGCAGTTGATGCGCATAGTGTTTGAACCGAACGTTTAAATCATCAACAAAAAATTCTCCCTTGGGTAAATACTTTGATTCTGTAAAACTCTTGGCAGATGCATTGAAGTGCATTTTCACCGATAAATCTTTCAATTGCTCATCCACTGAAAGGGAATCGGAACCCGTCAATTCAAACAAGTCAATATGTTTGCTTTGGATATCCAAACGAGCAATAACCGGCTCTGACGTATGATGAATAATGGCCGGCAAATCTGATACTGATCCCGTCAAGTGTAAATCTGAGTTCCCTATCTTTAAATCACAAAGATCAATATGACCATAATGGCCATCTATCTTTAAATCAAAATCAAAATCATGTATTGGCAAAGGATATCTTGAATTGATAAACTTCAAATTCTGAACCTTAAGCTCAGTGTAATATGACTCATTAAGACTTTCAATACTCTTTTCTGGATTCGAAAGATCTATGATATCATGGAAGTTCATTGTAAGCAATACCTTACCTTCCAGATCATAAAAATCTTTTAATCCAAAAAACTTGGTGATAAAGTTCAAGTTGAAATCCGAGTTAAGCTTTAATTTAATGTCAGGCTCATTGAAATTCTTGACAACCAAATCACCAGAAAAAACACCTACATCAGGACGCATTGAGAAATCCCGTAAACCGAACTCCATGGTCTCTAAACTATGTTTGGAGCCATTGGTGAAATAACCAGAAAAAGACAAATCATTCAATTGCTTATGCACCTCAGTATTCTCTACAAATCCGGATTGACAACCAAACTTAGCATCTATGGCAGGGATATTTCCATTAATACAACTACCTACTATTGTGGTTTCAAAAAAGATCTTTCCCCGGTTGCTATATTTGGATAAAACAGTGTCGAGCTCATTTGGTGCCAATGCCAAAAACAAATCAAAATTGGGTTTATCACCGCCAATCTTCAAATCCAAAAAAACGTCTTTGTTAAAGTCTATTGTTCCAATTAAATCAAAATTTGCCTTCTCAAGAGACACTGTGGTTGGTGAGATGGATAGCAGGTTTTTTAACTTGTCAAAATTCACTTCTGTTTTTACTGCCAAATGCTTATTCCTCAGAAAAGTTGTATCACCTTTTACAATCAAAGACAACTGAAAGTTTGCATCCAAATCAAATCGCGATGCCATTGAATCTGTACTGATGCTGGATTCAACTTCATTTAAGGTGAGATCAATCTTCACACCATTCAATCTATTCTCTTTACTCAGATGAACATCCTTTAAAACGATACTCTTTAAATCCAAATGAAACTCTTCTTCAACGCTTTCTATTGGTGCTGTAGGCAAAAAAGCATTCAAAATATTGAACTCCTTTTCATTGTATTGGATGATATCACAATGTCCTTTCTCTATATGGATTTTTTTTATCTCCATACTGCCATTAATGATGGTCCATAAATTAAAACCAACATACAAATCGTCGAAATGAGCAATTGGAACTTTTGACAAATCCTTTGTCTCATAAATTCGAAGGCCTTTCAAATCGATATCAATCAATGGAAAATCCTCCACAAAAGAAATCTCTGTATGTTCGATGGAGATGCAACCCTTAAAATCTTGGTTAACTTTTTGAAGCAAGTCTTGAACCAATGCCTGATGCTGAAAATGAAAAATAGTCAATGCCAAGCCAACAAGAATGACAAGGCAAAATACCATTGCCAAAAAGACTCGTTTCAACCTTATCTTAATTTTGCTCGACATTCAATCAAAGTTCATTTGAATGACAAATATCATGTTTATCTCATCAATTTGCCTTAATCATTCAGGATAATTTTCAACCAAACTTTCAAAAAATAACTTCAGAAACATTTGGCTCTGGAAGGAGAAATAATAGTGGATGCTATATTAGTGAAATGAAACGCATCAGCACATTTGAAGAATATGACCAAACCTACAGGGATAGCATAGAAAAACCTGAAAGTTTCTGGGGTGAAATTGCCGAATCCTTTACTTGGAAAAAAAAATGGGATACCGTTCTGACGGGGGATTTCTCGCAAGCCCAAATTAGATGGTTTGATGGAGGACAACTCAACATTACAGAGAACGCTCTGGATCGACATTTAGGGAAAAATGCAAATCAACCTGCCTTGATTTGGGAGGCCAATGATCCCAACACGCCTTCCCAAACATTCTCTTATGCTGAGCTGCATACTGAAGTATGCATTGCCTCAGAGATGCTCAGAAGAATGGGCATTAAAAAAGGAGATCGTGTGTGCATATACATGGGAATGGTGCCTGAACTCACCATTACTGTACTTGCCTGTGCGCGAATTGGAGCAATCCATTCCGTGATATTTGGCGGATTCAGTGCCAAAAGTATCGCAGACCGCATAGAAGATGCACAAGCTGCTTGGGTGATAACCATGGATGCCGCATTGCGCGGGAACAAACAAATTCCGCTCAAACCACTTGTCGACGAGGCTTTGACTAAAACCAACACCGTGAAGAAAGTTTTGGTATACAATTATCTTCAGACCAATTTTGTCATGAATAACAACGACATTGATTGGGGCAGTTTAAAGGAAGAAGTAATAAATGCAAACAGCCCATTTCAACCAGCCGAAACAATGGAAAGTGAAGATCCATTTTTCATTCTGTATACAAGTGGATCTACAGGCAAACCAAAAGGAGTAGTGCACAGCTCTGCAGGATACATGATTTGGACCGCTTATACTTTTTTAAATGTATTTCAATACCAACCCGGTCAAGTGCATTTCTGTACCGCCGATGTAGGTTGGATCACAGGACACAGTTATCTTATTTACGGCCCATTGCTCAATGGAGCGACAACTGTGATGTTTGAAGGAATACCTACCTATCCTGATGCAGGTCGTTTTTGGGATATTGTCAAAAAACACAACGTTAATATCTTCTACACAGCACCAACGGCTATAAGAAGCTTGATGTCACAAGGTGATGAATGGTTAATTGGTAAAGATCTGAGCAGTATTCAAGTATTGGGAACCGTTGGTGAGCCCATCAATGAGGAAGCTTGGCAATGGTACCATGATAAAATTGGCAGAGGTAAATGCCCCATTGTAGACACCTTCTGGCAAACGGAAACAGGCGGAATTATGATTTCGTCATTGGCGGGAGTAACGCCTTCAAAACCAGTATTCGCGACTTTGCCAATGCCTGGCGTAAATCCTGTGCTACTAGATGATAAAGGAAATGAAATCAAGGAAAATGATATAACAGGAAACTTGTGTTTTAAGTCGCCATGGCCATCCATGATCAGAACAACTTATGGAGATCATGACCGATGCATACTGAACTATTTCAGCACTTACCCCAACCACTACTTCACAGGCGATGGCGCATATAGAGATGAAAATGGAATGTATCGTTTGGCAGGGCGTGTAGATGATGTTTTGAATGTCAGTGGGCACCGCATTGGCACAGCCGAAGTAGAAAATGCCATCAACCACACCCCAGAGGTGATTGAGAGTGCGGTGGTTGGATATCCGCATGACATCAAAGGACAAGGGATATATGCTTTTGTCATTTGTGACAACCACCACAGCATAAACATCGAGGAGAAAAAATATGAAATTCTGCAAATCGTATCTCAGCAGATAGGTGCCATTGCCAAACCGGATCAGGTGTTGATTGTGGGAGGATTACCCAAAACAAGAAGTGGAAAAATCATGCGTCGTATTCTGCGCAAAATTGCAGAAGGAGAATATGAAGCCATTGGAGACACGACATCCTTGCTAGACCCCAATGTGGTTCATGAAATTATTGTGACCCTAAAAAAATAAGGTCGTAAATAGATTACAACCACAATCATCAATTTTGGAAAAATTCAAAAATGATGAACACATTGCTAAACCCCACTTTGCTTCAAGAAGCCATCGAATTGCCTCCTGTTACAACGCATGAATTAAAACTGAATCACCGCGACGGGAGTCTCAGAAAAACGGCTATAATCGATCTTAAAAAACACTTTATTGGGCAAAACGGACCACTTGTTTTTCTCAAGCAAATTTGCTCTACCCTTATTCCTGAGCGCAACTATTCTAAAACGACAGAACAATATTGGATTAGAAAACAAGATCATTGGGAAACAATTCCTCAGATAGAAGCATCAAAGATTGCGCAATGGGAATTCATTCCTGCTGAGACTCCAGATTTTGCATTTTAAATTCTCAAGATTTTGATAACATAGTGAACGCTTGAACTATCTTCGGATGGTGAAAAGAAGAACGTTCATTCATCAATTAGGAGGTGTGACAGCTGGCTTTTTGCTGGTTCCCTCGTTGTTATCAGCGGCAATTGGACGTGAAAAATCCAACACATGGGAAACCTTGCCTATGATGATGGACAATGAGGATATCTTTTCTTTTATCAATCGGGTGAATGGCTCATTCGACTTATCGATGTACCGCAAGATTTTGGGTCATGCCAATGCCTTTAAGGAAGGAGATGAAATTGCTGGAATAGCTGCGCCCAATGAATCTGAGCGTGAACTAGCTCGGACACTTCTTTCCAATACCGTTTTGGGTGATATCATTACCCACCCGATATTTCAAGACAATCAGGCAACTTTGATAATGGGTGACATGCAAGATCATCCCATTAAAAAATTGACTTTTGGAAGACTGAAAGAATTTTTACTTACCGAAAGCGAAGATTCAATCAAGCAATTACCAAATCTTCACAGTGATCAGATAGCATGTGTTGTAAAACTGATGACCAATGAAGAATTGATCACCGTGAGTCAAAAAATATTTCACCCTTTGCCTCAAAGTCAAATAGGTGCAAAAGGATATATGGGAGCAAGGGTGCAGCCCAACTCGCCAACGGATGATTCAGAGGATATTTTCTGGCAAGTCATGAATGCATGGTCTTTCGCAGTGGGCGATGTTGTCCTTGGAACCAATCCGGTTTCGAGCGAACCTTCGTCTGTAGCCAAAATTGAATCTACACTTCAAGATATCATTGAAACTTTCTCGTTGACGGATACTATTCCGCATTGTGTTTTGTCACATATAGATGTGCAAGCAACTGTAGAAAAGATGCAACCCGAATCAACAGGAATTTGGTTTCAAAGCATTGCGGGTACAGACGCTGCGAATCAAACATTTGACGTCACCATAGATAAAATGAAAGCCCATGTTGCACAACGTAAAGGCAAATATGGACTTTATGTTGAAACGGGACAGGGAGCTGATGAGACCAATGGGCATGGAGAAGGTTTTGATATGGTCATTCATGAATCCAGAAAGTATGGATTTATGCGACATCTTAAAAAATTGATTGCAACTCAAAAAGCGGATCATCAAGCTTGGGTTCATGTGAATGATGTGGCAGGATTTATTGGGCCAGAAGTTTTTAGAACGAAGGAGCAATTGGTCAGATGTTGTTTGGAAGATTTGGTAATGGGCAAATTGCATGGGCTCACCATTGGTCTTGATATTTGTAGTACGCTTCACATGGATGTCAGTTTAGATGATTTGGATTGGTGTATACAACAAATCATGCCTGCCAATCCGGCCTATCTCATGGCATTGCCCACGAAAAACGACCCCATGCTCAGTTACCTTACCACGTCCTTTAGTGATCACGTTAAAATTAGAAAGGACTTTGGCTTTAAAGTCAATGACAAAATGTGGAATTTTTTCAAATCCATTCAAATCATTGATGACAATAATCAACCTACAAAGTACTTTGGAAATCCCATTGCTGTATATTATCAATACCTTCTGCGTAAAGGAGATCCGCGTAAATGGGAGGAAATAAAGATTATTGGACAAGCGGCTATTGAACGAGTAAAAAAAAGAGGTGTGCCCATTGCACAGGGCTATGGAGAAAACACATGGGATTTGGAACCTCGATTGGACAAGGAAATAAGATCCATTTATGAAGATGCCAAAATGAGTATCTGGCAGGAATGGCCTTCGCCCTTCATAAAATTCATTTCACCTTTACTGACTTTACAGTCCCAATCTCAGAACAGAAAAGATTACATCTATCATCCGCAAAGTGGTGAAAAGCTATCAGACACATCGAAAATACAATTATCCAATATATCCAGCAATTTCAACTATTGGGACATCCAAGTTGTTTTATCTGACGGCTTAAATGTCCTGTCCCTAACTGATGAAGGCCATTTAAAACCCTTTCTTGAAAAGTTGTACCAAAGTTCAAAAAATAAAAAATGGAAAATGGCGCCTTCGCCCATCATTATTAAAAATGGAAGAGTTCGAACAGGATATCAATGCGGCTCCATTTTATTTGGCCAACAACAAACGAATCAGAAGAAAGCCATTATTCATCTTATAGGCGAGCGTCCAGGAACCCCTCACCGCAATTACAGCGTATACATGACCATGGCTGATTGTTCTACTTGGGGTTCAGGAAAGGTTGACCACGACATTACCCAAGTCATCAGTGGTATTTCAGACACAGCCTACAGTCCTGAACAAGCTGCTCATGATGTCTTGATTTGGATTAACCAACGCTGGTTGTAACGGCAACAGGAGTTAATCCGCTAAAAATCCAAACTTTCCTGCATTATAATCATTGATAGCCTGACGAATTTCCTCCTCAGTATTCATCACAAATGGTCCATAACTGACATAGGGCTCATTCAAAGGTTCACCGCTTAAAAAAAGCAAGGTGGATTTTCTATTGGCTTTGATAACAATGTCACCTGGCTCGTTTTTCAATTGTACATAGTGATTCTCTGGAACACTTTGTCCATTGACCTCAACCTGACCATCCACCAATAACATCCCGGTATTGTAATGAGCCGGAACCTCAAAATCCAAAAACCCATTTTCATTCAAATGAATATCATACATGTGGATTGGTGAAAATGTTGAAGCAATTCCTTTTTCACCTTTGAATTCACCAGATATAACATACACTTCACCACCATCGTTGGGAATGGTAAATTTGGGTTTCTCATGATGAACAATACTCTGATATTTAGCCGGTGTCATTTTGTGCTTCTTAGGTAAATTGATCCACAACTGAATCATTTCAAAAGCACCACCAGAACGATTAAATGTTTGCTCATGGTATTCCTTGTGCAAGACGCCTCCTCCGGCGGTCATCCA
This sequence comes from uncultured Chryseobacterium sp., assembly GCA_964576575.1. Lineage (GTDB taxonomy): Bacteria > Bacteroidota > Bacteroidia > Flavobacteriales_D > Sanyastnellaceae > CAMCTV01. The sequence continues at coordinate 7,536 of CAZNVU010000046.1, read as the reverse complement.
TTGAATATCACCCGGACCAATAATACCATGATTGCCCTTGCTATCATGATGCTCGATAGCACCTTTGTATGCAAAAGTCACTGTCTCGATGCCACGATGTGGATGTACACCAACACCTTGAGAAATATCTGAAGGTGGAAAGTTTACTTCAGCATTAAAATCCAATAAAAAGAAGGGAGACATGCGGTCTTCAAATCCTTTTCCGCCAGGATAGAAATTCATCACCTTAAAACCATTGCCTACCATGTGCTTATTGGTTGGGGCAAAGACACCTTCCACCCCCCTTCCGGTAGTTTCAACATTAGAGGGAACCTCATCTTCAGTGGCTCTTGCATTGTACCACTTGGCCGCAAAAACAGCCGCAATTCCTCCGATTAAACCGCGTTTCAAAAATTTCTTTCTGTCCATAAACACGAAGATAATTTTTTTTTGTTTCAACGGCTAACATCAAAAAAAATAGCCGTTACCTTTGAATATGGACATCAGCATCAATACCCCAGCACTTCTTTTTCCCGCGGTTAGTTTAATTCTATTGGCCTATACCAATCGCTTTTTGGCACTGGCCAACGTTATCAGACAATTGCATGACCGCTACAAAGGAAAAGAAGACAACGAAAAAGCGTTGCTGCATGCGCAAATCAAGAATCTTAAATACCGTTTGCGTCTGATCAAGAACATGCAAATTTTTGGAGTTCTCACATTTGCATTTTGTATTGTAAGCATGTACTGTATTTACAACGAGTGGATGAGTGAAGCCCGTTGGACCTTTGGCACTTCATTGGTTATTTTTTGTACTTCATTACTACTATCATTACTGGAACTCATCAGCTCCACTAAAAGTCTTGAAATTGAACTGAGCGACATGCAGGACATCGATGAAAGCATCGTAGACAACATTAAAAAAATGCGCTTTTAGTACAAAATCTCGAGTTGCCTAAATCCGGCGAAAACACCCAATCCATTGTTCACATTTGAATAAACGATTGTAGGCTCAGCAAAAGGTCCGTAGCTGATACTTTCCATTGTCGTATGAAATCGATAATAATCTTCAGAGCAATGAATTACAATGGCTTTATGCAAAACAATTGTGGTGTCGTACCAATAACTTATGGTTTCATTCATCAATCTTTTCTCTTCTTCATCTGGTTCAAAAGTATACCATTGATTGCTCGTCATGCTCCAAGTACTCATGATCATTGGATCATTCCACATTTCGTAATGGCTAACCCTGTAATGAGGTTCACTGGGGTCAGCATTTCCCAACAAAGTTTCAAAACGATAAGTAACATAGTACTGATTAAATTCATCCATTGAAGCATCACGCTCCATGGAAGCAGACCTCACATCGGCTTGTTGCAATGGAATTCTTGTCACTGCATGTGCTTTTGTGCCATCACCAGCAACAATATCTAGGCGATACTCCAACCCAGGAAGAAGATCAAAACCTTCTACAGGCAACTCATAATACTGCATATCAGGATTGAAATTGAATGATCTCGAAAAACCATTAAATGAAAGCACAACTTGTGCGTCACTTATGATGTCACCTTCTGAATCACCATCGCTAAAAACAGGATCTGACCACCGCAAGTATGCCCGAACAGTATCAGTATTATCTGAAATGAAGCAAGAAACTGTTATTTTTTGATTCACTTCGGGCAATGGAATGTCTGCCTCTTCTTCGCAACCCATAAAAAAAGATGCGAAACCAATTATTACAAATAGTGCTCTTTTCATTGCTTTAAAATTGATAATTCCATGAGATGGAAGGAATGACGGGGAACAAGGAAATTTGACTTAAGTAATTCCTACCTGAAGGAGAAGATCTAATCTCATAGAAGAAGGGATTTCTACGATTGTATGCATTGTACAACCCGATCTCAATGGTACGTTTAGTACGTTCCATTTGTTTGTGGAATTGTAAAGCCACATCCAATCTGTGATAGGCTGCCATTCTAAAACTATTCTTCGCTCCAAAATCTTGCACCCCAAAATCATAGTAACCCGGCAATCCCCATTGACCATTGTATCCACCAGCAAATCCATTGCTACTGCCTGGATCATGCGTCAACACATTGTAATTGGCGTTGGGTAAAGTAATAGCCTGGCCGGTTCCATATACCCAGGTGCCTGACAATGTTATATTATCAGACAACTCATAGATGGCCACTGCTGAAAAATCATGACGTCGATCGTAACGGGCAAAAAATGGCAACCCATTGTTCAATGCATCAAACTGCAGTTTGGTCCATGAAAGGGTGTATCCAATCCATCCAGACAATTTTCCTGTTGGCTTTTGCAATAAAAATTCCGCCCCATATGACTCCCCTTTTCCGCTGGTTACATTGTCTTGCCATGAAATATCACTATCCTCTTCTAGCACACCTGTGTTTAAGAAGCTAGCGCCCTCTTTGTAACTGAGCACATTGTCCATCTTCTTGTAATAACCTTCTAGTGTTATGCTCCAATCTTTCTTTGCAAAATCCTTGGTCGTTCCTATAGCCCACTGATCAGCGCGCATAGGACTTACATTCTCCGTTGCAGGGACCCATAAGTCCGTTGGCAATCCGATACCTGTATTAGACAATAAATGCATGTATTGGTTCATTCGAGAGTATCCTCCTTTTAGGCTCCAATGCTCATTCAATAAATATCTCGCGTTTAGCCTTGGTTCCCACCCCCAATAAGAATTGTCTTTCATGACAAAATTACTGAGACGATATCCCAGATTCACCTTCAATCTATCAGTAACCCTCACCTCGTCCTCCATGTACCAACCATTCTCAAAAGAACGATACTCCTCCTTTCCTGACAGATCACCTTCAGCAAAATCACCTTTCACTACGACTGCGCTTGGTGTAAAATGATGCTTGATCGTACTAACACCCATTTTTATGTGATGACGATTGCTAAGCGCATAATCAAAATCATGTTTCAATGTCCAATCTTGAATCCCGCTTCCGTAACTCAATGAAAAAGTTTCCACGCCATTTTCTTTGGTTTGAGAACCAATATCGAAAAGATACTTCGAATAAATCAATGAAGTGTTGCTGAATAATTTATCATTGTAAATATGATTCCAACGCAGTGTTGCAGTTCTATTAAACCATTGAAGATACGCTGATTCTTGACTCCTAAACTCACTCCAAGGTCTATAATAAAAACGATCTTTTCCAGTATATCCACTTAGATACAAACGGTTGTTTTTATTGACAACCCAATTCACCTTTCCGTTTAAATCGTAGAAATAATAACCTGCTTTGGCATCTCTAGGTAAAAATGGGTAAATCAGTGCATCAATGTATGTGCGCCTAGCGCTTACCAAATAGGAAACTTTTCCTTTTGCAATTGGACCCTCTAACATCAAACGCGAAGCGATAAGACCAATCCCTGCTTCTCCTCTAAACTTCTGTTTATCTCCGTCCTTCATTTGCATGTTTAAAACCGACGAAAGCCTTCCTCCAAATCGTGCAGGAAAACCTCCTTTTATCAACTCCACAGATTTCAGTGCATCACCATTGAAGGTTGAAAAAAAACCGAAAAGGTGACTGGCATTGTAAACAACCGCATCATCCAAAATAATCAAGTTCTGATCAGGTCCTCCACCTCTGACATAAAAACCAGAACTTCCTTCACTTCCTTTCTGAACACCAGGCAATAACTGAATTACCTTGAGCACATCCTTTTCGCCCAACAATGCGGGAATCTTCTTGATTTGATCAACGGGAATTTCTATAGTTGACATCTGTGTCTGCTCAGCAGTGTTGAGATATCTGTTACCTTCAATTACCAATTCCTTTTGAATCTGTGCCAACTCCATTGACACATCTTGTCGCAGTCCATTGGCATTTACCATAACTGATACTTCCTTGTGACCCAAAAAACGGAAAATGACTTCCGCAGGCAATGATTTAAGTTGAAGAGAATAGAAACCATAAGCATTACTGGATGTACCCTCCTGCTGGGCAGGACAAAAGACCATTACTCCAGGCAACAATTCCCCACTACCTGCTTCAGAGACCGTACCCGATATGGTGTAACTGGCTTGCGAAAGGACATGTAAACTTGCGACAAACAAAAAAACAAAAAAGAGTAACCTATAATACATGAGCTGAAAAATGAACAACAAAATTACTCAAACGGAAAAAATACTTTTTTATTCCAAATGAAGAAATTTTTTACCAAGCAATCCAAAAACAACAAATATGCCTTACTTCCTAAATAGTCTAAATTCTAGAGCTACTCGTGTCAAATCCCTTTCATCATTAACCGCAAGACCATGCACCAAATGCGATGAAAAGACCAAAATATCCTTGTACTTCACTTTGGATCTTTGCAATTCATTGGAGCCATTCCAACTTTCAATAGCTCGAACCCTATATTTTTTTCCTTCAACGTCCGCGCCTTTTTTTGTTCTCAGGATTGCACTCTCATGAAGCAAGTGAGAGCCCGGAACCAAGGGCAGATTTGTCAACTCCGTTGCGCCTGCTATTGGAATCCAAAAATTCATATAGGGCGGAATAAAACCAAAATCATCCACCCCCTCATAAATATCTTTATGTGGAGGATTAAAATCATGCGAACCTGGTCGATTAATTCGAACAATAATGTGCACTTTATCTTGTGTAACTGGGTTGAAATCCGTCAATTCAAAACCCACTACTTTTTTCAACCGATGAATGATTTGCTCCACTGGAAATATGAAATCTTCAGAGAACAGATCCCTTGTTTTGGAAACTATACGTTGATGATCATCCTCATTCTGAACAAAACGATGGTAATCCTCTAGTCTAAAACCATTCAAAGAATGACCTTTAACTTCCTCAACAATTCTCTCAATACTTCCAGAAATTCCGCTTTTTAAAGAGTCAAACTCATCATCATTCAAAAAAGGCAACTCTGCATAACCTTGACTGTACCACGCTTGTCCAAACGCAATATCTGTCTGGGCAGTTGATAACGGAACATTCTCACCTGTCTGAAACTCAGATTCACTGCTTACTGCTACTGTGTATGGCTTACCATCTATGATATAACTTAATCTCCTCATCATTTAATCTATTTCAAACAACCTTTGTGAATATGGACGAAATTACTCTAAAAGAAATGAGGAAACAATGATAAAAATCAAATTATATTTGGGAAACCCTTTGAATCACTATTGGTTAAATGCTATCCTTTATCAAAAGAAACTTTTTGTTTTTCACACCAATATTGATTTTCTATGGATTTCTCTTTACATTCCACTGGATTGACGATCCATTCAGAGTGTTAAAAAAATATGATCGTTATCATTTGGACGGATTGGAGATTAATAGAGATTTTATTTCCTCGCAATACTATCTTGAAAACTATCAAGACCGCAACTATAACTCATTTGTATTTGGAAGCTCACGTTCGATTTGTATTGATATCGATGATTAGAGAGGGTACCTGAACGAAAGTAATATCCGTTATCATTTTGACACTTGGGGCGAGAGTATTTTCGGAATCCATTCCAAGATAAAAAAGATAGATTCCAACAACTCTAGTATCAAAGATGTTATCCTATTTCTTTGCATGGATAAAACTTTTGGTTTTACAGAAGACAGACCTGAATCATATCTATACAGGAAACATCCAGATTTTGCCAACTCCTCTCATCTCGAATTTCATAAATTGATGGTCTACACTTTTATGAATTTACAATTTTGTACTCGTTATCTGTATTGGAAAGCAACCCATGTTTACCAGCCGTTTCTTGAAGGTTATATAGTTCAACATACATCTTCGATTGCCCCTATATCAAACCAAGTAAGCAGAGATTATAATGAGCTTCAAATACAACTTGACTCATTAAAGTATTACAGACAATCACAAGATTTCAATGGGTTTGAAACAGGGATCAATTTCAGTAAAGTACCAGTAATAAATAAAAAATCAAAAGAACTTCTTCACGAAATCTCACTTATCTTCAAAAAGCAAAATACAAATTGTAAGATTGTGGTCTCGCCTATTTTTGGAGGACAAGAAATCCATCCTGAAGATCTAAACTTTTTAAAATCAGAGTTCAGTACGGTATACAATTTAACCGGCAAAAACGAACTTACAACCATTCCAGGATATTACCACGATATCGTACATCCACGCAGAATTGCTGGGAAAAAAATTCTGAGGATTTTATACGAAACAGATCAATTTGATTCAGTAAAGAAGAAAAACTAATCCTCATTTAGATTTTCATCTGCGAGAGGCTTCGTATCCTTAACTTCTGAGCTTGGTAAAGCTTGAACATCCTTAAGTTTTCTATTGATGGCATTTGTCCTGGTCCCTATCAATTCATCCAAAGTACCATTAGCCAATTGGATATTCTTCTGTGCTTTTTCCAATAATCCTCCAAACTTTTCAAATTCTGATTTAACAGCTCCGAGAATCGTCCAAACCTCACTGGATCTTTTTTGTAATGCAAGTGTTCTGAATCCCATTTGAAGGCTGTTTAAAATAGCAGCCAAAGTAGTTGGGCCTGTTACTATCACTTTGGTTTCGCGCTGCAAATACTCAAGCAAATTTGACCTCCTAATGACCTCAGCATAAATACTCTCAAATGGCAAAAATAAAATTGCAAAGTCAGTCGTGTGCGGCGGATCTACATACTTGCTTTTGATATCCTTTGCCATCTTTTTAATTGTACTCTCAAGATTCTTATTGGCAATATCAATTGCGGCTACATCACCATTATCATAGGCATCCACCAGCTGGTCATAAGCATCTTTTGGGAATTTGGCATCAATCGGTAAATACACCTGATCCTGCTGATCATCTCTTCCTGGAAGTTTTATCGCAAACTCTACCAAATCATTGGATCCCATTTTGGTTTTAACATTGGCAGCGTATTGATCCGGTGCTAAAATCTGCTCTAACAACATTTCCAACTGAACCTCTCCCACGCCACCTCTGTGTTTAACATTGCTCAAAACCTTCTTTAATCCACCAACATCTTGAGCCAGCACTTTCATCTCGCCTAATCCTTCTTGAACAGATTTCAAATTGCTTTCTACAGCAGCAAAAGACTGCGTCAGACGATCATTCAAAGTCTTTTGCAACTTCTCATCTACAGTTTCTCGCATGGCCTCCAACCGTTTTTCTGTCTTGTTCACCAGGTCATCAAACTTTTCGCGTTGATTATCTGTAAAGGATTTAAAATTCTTTTCAAAATCATCCTTGAACAACTTGAACTCAGCCTTCACAGTAGCCATCAACTCCTTTGATAATCTTTGGTTTTGTTCAGAAAAGACACGCAACGAATCATTTAATTCCTGACGGTTATCTTTCATTTGTTTGGATAATTCATCGCGATTGACCCTAGTCTCCTCTTTTAAGGTTGATTCTATTCTATTAAGGGAAGATTGAACGAGTTCATTGGACAATGCGCTCCCTTGGGAGTCACCGCGCTTGAAAAACAAAATTACCACTATTATATTCAGTCCAAGGAGTACCCAAACTAACCATTGAAAATTTTCCATCATTATAAAATTATCAAACGAAATTACATCCCAT
>CAZNVU010000045.1:0-18336 GCA_964576575.1 uncultured Chryseobacterium sp. | reverse complement strand
GCAATGGATACAATAGAAACGGGTTTTCTGCGCAAATCGGTTTCTGTGAAAATTTGTTTAGCGGATTTTACACATTGCTTCATTAGAATGCGCAATACTTCACCCGCCATTCCTTCCTTAACACTGTAATCATATGCATTGCGCATTTGTCCTAGAATCTCAGACTCTCCGATTACTGCGGAGTTCAAGCTTCCGGCAGTGCGCAACAGATGTTCTGCTGCTGCCTCTCCTTCTAATCGAATGCATTGATTGGCAATGTTTTTTAAAAAATCGGATTCCAAATCACTGCTGAATATGTGCAAGATCTGTTGTGTTAGCCCCGGACAAACAAAATGATCCAATGTGAAAATCCATTCAACGCGGTTGCAAGTGGCAACATACATGACTTCATCACAGCCTGTAATTTTTTTCATGTCTGAAAGTGCAGACAATTTTTGATTGTCATTGACATGAAATTTACCAATGGCCTCCAGGGGAAACTGATGGTGGTTAACGCTAATGACTTGGACCTTTCTCACAGCTGCAAATGTCGGTTTTTAGCGGTTTTGAATTGTCATCGATTTGTCAAACGTATCGGGAAAGTAGTGAGGTAAATCATCATTTGATTGATCTGTTGAACTCCAAGTTTTATTAATGACCTCAAGGATGCTTATTTTTGTCAGCAAACTAAAAAGCCATGCTGCAATTGTCTCGAATCGTTTTTTCAATTTTCTGCCTAGTTACGATAACGGGTTGCGCATTGAAAAAAGGGTTGAGCGAAGCCAAGAAGATGGAAGAAAGTGGCCTACATGAAATGGCTTATGAGCGTTATGCTTTGCTGTGGAAAGCACACCAGGCATGGGAAGCAAAAGCGGGAATGAATAAGAATGCCGAGGTTATATTGACCCAAAAGTTTAACCCTTTGCAATCTGTCTGTGAACGCAGTGATTCTTATCAAAATGCACTGCTGCAATATGTTTCGTTCATAGCATTTAGCGACAAGTACGCAGAGCAGCACCCAGATTTGGTCAAGACGTTTCAAGGCAATGTTGCGCCGTTTAAAAATCAATGTAAAAACCATTGGATTGAAATGTATGAAGCTCAAATGCGTCAGTATGGAAAGGCTGAGCAATGGAGCAAAGCCAATGAAGTAGCGGAGTCCTTGTTGGGGATGGATCCCAACCACCAAGAGGCCAAACTGATGCAGCGGTTGGCTCAGGTTGAAATGGCCGTTGCGTTAGCTGAAAAAGCATTTGAAGAGGGTTTTTACAAGCAGGCTTATCAATATTCCCTTGCGGCTCTGAAGTGGGATAAGAACGAATCACGTGCGGAAATAATCAGGAAAGATTGTTTGGAACGATGCTCCTTTTCTATGCGTGTGGTTTTAATGGCTGAGCAAAAGACAAAGGACCGAATCGTTCAGAAACTTCAAGATTTTGGCTTGCAATCTAGGTTATTGGGAAGGGATCAATTTTCTGATATGAAGTTTTTAACGGCCTACTTAGAGAGTTATCTGACTCAGGGAGAATTCCCGTTCATTGAAGTACTGAGTGACAATCATTTTGAGAGTATTTCCAAGGAACAGCTCAATGCGCTTAACCTTAAGTATTCACAAGAGAATGCAGATGTTGTTCTAGGTGAGTTAAAAACAGCTGCCGCAATTTTGGTCATTGAGCCATTGGTATGGGAAATGAAGTCGACGCGTTCAGAGAAGATACCCCATTGGGTTATGGAAAAAACAGGAAACCAAGAAAAGATTCTAAAGATTTATTTGGAACCTGAATCAGTTAATCTCAGTGCGCAATTGCGAATGTCAGTAATCAATACCACAACGGGTGCCACCATTCGTTCTGAGTTAATGGATATTGGCTGTCAAAGAGAGTTGTATGAATTAGATTACGATGGTTCTGCATCACAATTGTATCCAACAGAGCAGGGTGGTAAGAATGCTGTTTACTTAAGTCGTGAGCAACTGATCAAGATACAGGAGAGAACCTCAAGCAGGGATAGGTATAGCACAGTCATGGATATGGCCGTTGAAAAATGGAGGGATAAGCTTGTTGAATTTTTAGGAGAATTGGAAAGAGGAGATGTAAATCGATAATGAGTGATTTGTTGTTAAGTTAAAATTAAATTTTTTCTAATTTATTGATCTCAATTCAGTAAGTTTGGAATAAATCCATAGGATATTGTCAAAGGTTCAAGAAATCATTTCCCGTTACCCATCCATCTCATTAAAAGAGATGGATGGCGTTGCGTTGATGAACCGCACAGACACCAAGTATCTGATGTCTGTCAGTCAATTGGAATCCGTTCTTGAGGAGGTGGCTAACCATTACCGTATTTTGGACATTAAAGGAGTGAGAAGCAATCACTACCAATCTCAGTACTATGACACTCCGGATTTTTATTTCTACCGACGTCACCACAGTGGTAAGCAGAATCGTTTGAAGATCCGAAAAAGGATGTACGTTGAAAGCAACCTTACATTTTTGGAAGTCAAGTTCAAAAGCAATAAGGGTAGAACAGAGAAAGACCGCACAAAGTTGGATGCATTATCTCCTGAATTGTCCCTAGAAAATGAACATTACATTCACGAGACCAGCCATTTTGAGGAGCATTTAGAACCCAAATTGATGAATCTTTTTGAACGGATAACTCTAGTGGACCAATCATTGCCAGAGCGCATTACAATTGATATGAATTTGAGTTTTGTCGTTAATGACAAAACAGTTGACATTCCTGATTTGGTCATTATTGAAGCCAAACAAGAACGCCAAAATCGGCATTCCGTTTTTTTACAAGCGCTGAAGCGTAGATTGATTAGGCCAGAAAGCATGAGCAAGTACTGCTTGGGCATCGCTTTGCTGACAGATCAGAAATCAAATATGTTTAAAGAAAAAATTAGAACAATTAAATCACTTACCCATGGATCTTTTATTTACCATTAAGCAACTCAGTTTTCACTTTTTGGATGTATTGCTGCAAGCAATGCCAGCACCTGCTGATGTACCTGTAGCGGAGGTGCAAGGGAAGTTTAAGCCTTTGGGAGCAATGAAATTGGCTAACTGGGAAGACCTATTAGAGATGGTGCTGCGCCTAGGTGTTCACATGTTTTTTGTTACTCTAATCGTTCGTTTTATTTATTATCCCATTGCAAAGAGAAAGGATTTCTTATTCACTTATTTGCTCTTTAGCATCTCCATTTTCTTGATGTGCTTCATGCTAGAAAGTGTAAAGTTGGAGATGGGATTTGCTTTGGGATTGTTTGCTGTATTTGGTATTATCCGATACCGCACGGATGCCATCCCTATTAAAGAAATGACTTATTTGTTCATCATCATTGGTATGTCTGTGATGAATGCTTTGATCAATAAGAAAATTTCATTGGTAGAGTTGGTTTTTGCCAACATGGCCATCATCGGATTGACTTATGGATTAGAGAAAGTTTGGTTGTTGCGTCATGAATCTCAAAAAATTATTTTATACGACAACATTCACTTGATTCAAACGGGAAGACACGATGAATTGAAGGCCGATTTAGAAATGCGCACAGGTATTAAAATCAATCGTGTAGAGATTGGTAAGATTGATTTTTTAAGAGACACAGCCCTACTGAAAATTTACTTTTACGATGATGAACAGCACTCGCAAATGGACGAGACATTTTCTCAGAACATCAACGTATAAGAAGCACCACGGCTGAAGCTTCAATTCCTTTTTCTTCCCCTACAAATCCCAACTTTTCACTGGTTGTGGCTTTGATGGAGATAAGGTCTGTTGTAATACCACACAACTCAGCAATAACGGTTTTCATTTCCTCTACACGCTTTAGGATTTTGGGTCTTTCTAAATTGATGGTAGCATCCAGATTGTTCACGCGCCATCCATCCTCTTGAACTTTTAGCATCGTTGATGCCAATAGTTTTTTAGAGTCAATGCCTTTGTATTGGGCATCTGTATCGGGGAATTGGTAACCAATGTCTCTCTTACCAGCTGCGCCCAAAATGGCATCGCAGATGGCATGCAAAAGCACATCAGCATCACTGTGTCCCAAGGCGCCTTTGTCATGTTCGAATTGAATTCCGCCCAACCACAATTCACGGCCTTCCACCATTTGGTGAATGTCATAACCGTAACCTACTCTGATGTCCATTATTCAGCCGCGTTTTCTGAGCCATTATCCTTATCTCCTATAGCAAAACGCAATGAGAATCTCAATGTGTTGGCCAATGGATTTTGTTGCGTAGTGCTGATCAAATAAGACATGTCAATGGTCAATACTTGGTACTTCAATCCGGCACCAATAGTGATAAACTGACGAAAACCTTTTGTTATATCCTCAAAGAAGTAACCTGCACGAACTGCAAATTGTTCAGCATAATTGTATTCAAAGCCACCGCCCCAGTTGATCTCCCTCAACTCTTCTCTGCCGACGCTACCTTTTACTACATCGCTTGTCCCTTGAACAACTTCACCTGGTGCGTCATAAAAGGACTGTATCATACCTTGAGCCACACCAACATTAGGGTCCATGCCTGATATGATTTCAGTGCTACTACCTTGCGCATATGTTGGTGGGGTAGGAACCAAGAGCTTGTTGAAATCTAGTGTAAATGTGATTTTGTTGTACTCATCCATGTAGCTTGTGATGGCTGTTCCCAACCTAAGATTGGTGGGGATAAAATCGCGGTTTGCTGTATTGGTATAGCGCATCTTTGCACCAATATTGGAGATATTGACACCAGCATTTACTCCTAGCTTTTTACCAAACAATCGAGCATCTGGTTTAGAATAAAAAGCGGATAAATCTACAGCTCCGGTTCTACCTGGCTTGCTCTCTGCTCCTTGGACATTAATCCCTCCAGTTAAATTGGAATTGACAAAACGGCCACAGAAACCGACACCAAAATTCTTGCTCAACTTTTGACTCATTCCCAAATCAATAGCAAACTCATTGGGAGTGAATTCTCTGATGGTTTGAGCGTCCTCTCCGGTGAAAGTGATGCTTCCCAAAGAGAAGTAACGAAGTGATCCACCAATTGCTCGGTTTTTATCCAATTTTTTGTATCCGCTGATGTAAGATAGACTCATATCATTAACCAAAGCACGCAGCCACGGCGAGTATGAAACGGAAAATTCCATGGGCTTATCACTGAATGCCAATTTGGACATGTTCCAATGCACACTACTGGCATCTGGTGATAGAGCAACACCCGCATCGCCCAATGCTCCTGATCTGGAATCGGGAGCTATCATTAAAAAAGGAACTGCCGTGGTAATGGTGTTCAATTGAATTTGTTGAGCCTTGTCTGATTGCGTAATCAATTGACCATGCGCTTTTTGACCACCCCATGCAGCCAATAAAACACCTACTAAAATTATTTTCTTTTTCAACATTTCGTTTCAAATATAAGGCTCATCTCAGAATCACCAATTTTTCAAATTTTTCAGCTCTTTGTCCCTCAGGGTTTTCAACGCTTACGCGGTAAACATAAACTCCTTTTCCAATGGGATCTTCAAAATCATCCCGTCCATTCCATTCAATGCCTTCTGTTCTAAAACCTGTGCAAGTTTGGATATCCTGAATGGTCTTGACCAATTTCCCACTTACGGTGAATACCTGAATGGTGATTTTCAAATCTTGGCATGCTTGATTGTGCTCAAAGAAAAAAGAGGTTCTGGTGGTAAAGGGATTGGGATAGTTTAATAGCTTTTCTATCACCAATTGCTCATTGTCTGCAACAATGAAGTCAATGATCTGCTCCGATGAATTGTTGTGGGTATCCCAGGCTTTTACTTTAAGTTGATGATTTCCTGCGCTTAAACTGTTAAAAGGATATCGCACATTTCCAGCCTTGTATGTATTGAGATTAGATTCAAAGAACTCATTCAGAATAATAGGTTGGTTGGTTTGATCATCTAGTACACCAACAATGTCATGTCCTATTCCGTTACCTGCAGTGTTGATACCATTTTCATCTTTTAAGATGGCCAATAGTATTGGGTCGGCATGCGTCGTGCCACCGTCTACAAAAGAACTGTCATTCATGTAAAGCTTAATTTCCGGTCCAATGGTATTGAGCACAACGTCATTGGCTGAACCTCCAATCAAAAAATCCATGTCGTAACCGTGGGCGTCTTCTTTTCCTGAGCTGGCGTAATAGGCTATTCTACCAAAATCTACTGCATAATTGATATCATAAGGCATGGGAAATTGAAATTCAAAATTCCCATTAGAAACTGTGGCTTTTCCTTTGAACAAAATCTTGTTGTAGGTTTTGTATTGTTGTACAACACCATCATCATTGTTTTGGGTATTAATTAATGCCGCTTTGTCGTAAACTATAGGATAAATGACCCCATTAAAATTGCTGTGCAATTCACCATTGCTTTTAAGCACTTTGCCTTGCACTGTAACTTCCTCCAATGCTTTCAGTGTATCATTGAAATTGGATATGTCAACTCCATTGATTTGGGTTGTTTTAATTTCATATTTTGGATAGTTCAACTTTAAAGCAGGATCACCCAAAAGACTGAAGTTGGGCTTGCTATCATTTCCGGCATTCACACCGTTTTTGGTCAACATATTCAGTTTGCCCAATGTGAGTTCTGGGTCAATGTCATCATTTAGGGCATGCTCAAAAAAGGCCAAGTCCATCTCAAAGTTTTCACCAGAAAAAACAACGCGTGTGGTCGTTAACATGGCTATAGCCCCGCCGTTGGGGTTGAGCACCAAAAGCTCACCAGCCGATTTATAGGTTGGATCATCAAAACGTGCTAACTCACAAGTGGCTGTTAGAAAAACGGGTAGGCGATAAAGGTTATCAAATCCTTGAATAGTTGGTATATCTAAAACACGCTCATGTGCCCAGCCTCTTTCACCACCATGTCCAATGTAAGTTACGATTAATGAACCTGCATTGATTCTGTTTTTAATGGCATTTTGAACTTCAGGATAACGCTCACCACCCGGTGTTGACTCTTGCACGTAAGCATCCATGTAGATTTTACTGATATCGTATTCTGGGTGCTCCCGTTGGATGATTCTGGTTAGTGAGTCTGAGCTGTTCAAGTGCACCTGCTCATACCCCCCTCCGTTGCCATCTTGATCATCAGAAACAAAGGTGAGAATATTTCTCCATGGCCCTACTGAACTTGGAGTTTCATTAGTGGTACAGTTGTCTTGAATGACAATTTCATCTGATGTCGCAAGATAGGCTCTTATTTTGTTTACAGATTGAATTCCTTCTTCTGCATTTTCAGCTGGAATCCTGCCAACCCCGCAATCTAAGAATCCCAATGAGCTAGCGTTATCATCTGGTGATAACATCACAAAATAATCATCACTGACGTAGGATGAAAGTGGAGAGAGTGAGAAATCTGATTCATAAACAATTACGTTGAATCCTTTCTGAATGAGATGTCCTCGATTGGTATCATATGCACCGTCTCCAAAGAGTAGTAAATTTTTAGGTTGTAATTCTGCATTTCCATTGGCTCTATCGTAGAGCATTTTCATCATTTGTCTAATGGCTGTTACATCTGGATTACCCGAAGAAAACTCATGGTAAACTTGCTGTGGTTTCACAAGTTTTACTACCATACCTTCAGCTGCATGAATGTCAGCTAAAGCTTGCGCACTGTTGTAATGCCCAGGGGCTGTTACAATTACTAAGTCAACATCCGCCCAAGCATGAATGTCCTGATTGTCTACTTTTCCTCTGGCAACGGGTGTAAGGAAGCTGTTGTTATTGACAATTAAACACTCTTGCAGAGAAGTATGATCCATACGCCATTCGCAAGTACCATTATTGTTGTTGAATACAATAAGGTTAGGTAAGGTTGGTTGGGTGATATTCCAAATGCTATGAACATTAGAGGCATTATTGAGCAAGTAACGAGCCACCTGATTTGGACCAATAGCCGTGGTATCTCTTACTTTTAATTGACTCCCTGTCATGGACATTTGCCTCGTGGCATTGACAGCTACAAAGTCTATCCAAGCTTCATCATCTGCGCTGGATGGGGTAAATGTGAAGTTTACAGATACGTTGGCAACGCTAGAAGTAAAAGGGATGATTCCTCCTGTTGCATTGGCATAGTTTGAAGTGCTGGAAGTACCAACTGACGATATTGGATGATTGCTATTGTTTCCTGCAACTGAGCATTTGACTAAGCCAGCTCCTCCAAAACACTTTCCGACGGCACCAAACTCCAATGATGCCGACCCTATGATATTTGGAAAATTGAAGTTGTAGGTTAAAGATCCATTAGAAAAGTTTTCACCGTAAAACTCTCTTCCCGCCTTTCCTATATTCACCAATTCATTTTCTACAAATTGAAAATCTTGAAATTGGATTACCTCATGGGTAGGTATTTGTTGATTGTCATTTGATACAATACGGTAAGGATTGTTGTCATCAATTCTGATGTAATAATAGGCGCTGTCTGAGTAATTGTGTTTTTGTGGAAACCATCTTTTTTTGTTAAGCGTAGAAGAGTGATTGAGCGACCAGCTGTCCGCTCCCTCGCCATAAAAGAGAAAAAAATCATTGTTGTTAAAAACGCCGTCAGTATCTCCGGTAAAGGCAATTGGGATTCGGGTTAAATCATCTGGTCTAAAATCACTGTTGTTAGGCGACAGCATGTGTCCTCCATTTCCGTATAAGTTGATGTTTTGAGGATTAACTTGGTTCAAATTAATACCAAGGTTTTCAAGAATATTTTTGTCTACTCTGTAAACACCGTCCTTGGAAATGGCAATTTGGTACCATTGTCCTTGAGCCAAAGCGGAATGTTCAACATAGCTTGTTCCTCCTCTTGCGCTCAAGGAGTTGTTAGATTTTACTAATTCTATTTTGATTTTGTCTATGGCAATCCATTGGGAGTTCTCTTTTTTTCTGGGGTGTATGAGGAGTTTTGTTGAGTTAGTTCCTTTTGGGGTTTTGTATTGTTGAATGGTATAGATCCAATCTTTGGAACTTGATATGGAGAAGGATTGTGCATTTGGAATTTTAGCGCTTGACCATTGTATGATGTCAATGCCAACTATTTTTTGTTGATCCTCATTCATGGGAAGATCAAAACACGTGAATGGAACCCATTGTCCTTCCCAAAGCTGCCAGGTTGTATTTTTTGGCCAATCTTGCGTTTGATCCCAAGTGAAATTAAGATCTATAATTCCATATTGTGCTGGTTTGGTTTGAGCTGAAACCAACAAAAATTGCAGGGCAATTAGAAGAGTTATTAAGATGGATTTTGGTTGATAATACATGTTGCAAAGGAAATACGGGAAGGCTAAACAAAAAAGTGGTTGAAATATTGCCTCCATTGTTGATAATTTAAAGAAATGTTGTATTATTGTGAATTCGATAGAAACAGACTAAGTTCGATTTCGCAATGAAGAAAGAGAGAATATATGTTATTTGTGGGGTGATTTTGGCCACGCTCTTTTCTGTGTCACTTAAGGCGCAGGATCCAGAGTTTACGCAGTTTTATGCTAGTCCAATGTATCTCAATCCAGCTTTTGCTGGATCAGCAAAATGCCCTCGTTTGGTAATGAATTATCGCAATCAATGGCCTAGTTTGTCTGGAGCTTTTGTTACCAGTGCTGTTTCTTATGACCAACACGTTGATGCTGCAAGAGGTGGAATTGGCGTTATGTTTATGAATGATCGTGCCGCTCAGAGCACATTGACCTCTAACACCATTAGTGGAGTATATTCTTATCAGCAACCAATCGGAAGAAAGTTTGCCATGAAAGCCGCCTTGCAGGTAACCTACTTTCAAAAATCGTTGGATTGGAGTAAACTGACTTTTGGTGATATGATTGACCCAAGGAAAGGTTTTATTTATGAAACTGCTGACGTACCTCGAGGCGGAAAAGTATCAGGAATGGACTTTTCGGCTGGAGTAGTTGGTTTTACAGATAAATTGTATTTTGGCGGTGCAGTGCACCATTTGACAGAGCCTAATGAGTCTCTTATCGTTGGTACAAGCCGTTTGCCAATGAAGTTTACAGGGCACATAGGTGCCTTATTGCCATTCAAAAGATCTTTCAAAGGTGAGACATCTTATATATCTCCAAACATTTTATACCGCAGACAAGGTGAGTTTCAACAATTAAATTTTGGAACTTACGTTAACAAAGGCCCAATCGTTGCGGGTGTATGGTTCAGAGGTTTCATGTTTGGAAACAGTTACCGCGATTCATTCATTTTAACGTTGGGATTGAAAACAGATTATATCAATTTTGGTTACAGTTATGACATTACTATTTCGGAGTTAACTCCATCCACAGGAGGTTCACACGAGATCTCTATGGTTTTCAACTTACCTTGTGTAAGAAGAAAAGTTAAGTTTCGATCAGTAGCTTGTCCATCGTTTTGATAAATAGTTTAGGAAGCAATAAAAAGGAAATCATGAAAAATCGTTCAATTTATTTCGCGTTATTGTTCTTACTTGTTTGCTCGCAAGTAATGACTTCGTGTAAAAAGAATACTTCCGGCGCAACAGCATGGGAGTACAATACTCCTGAGAATGGAGGTTTCTTTAAAATGAAGTATAGAGAACAAGAGACTGGTCCCGGTCTTGTATTGGTAGAGGGTGGAACCTTTACTATGGGTAGTGTTGAAGAAGATCTTAAGTTCGCTTGGGACAATATTGCCCGTCGTGTAACCGTATCTTCTTTTTACATGGATGAAACGGAGGTAACCAACCAGTATTGGTTGGATTATTTGACTTGGTTGAAATTGGTCTATGGAGATGAGTATCCAGAATTGATTAACCGCGCATTGCCAGATACTTTGGTTTGGCGTGAGAAAATGGAGTTTAATGAACCTTTTGTTGACTATTATTTGCGTCACCCCTCATACCAGGAGTATCCTGTTGTAGGTGTTAATTGGCTGCAAGCCAACGATTATTGTCAATGGAGAACGGATCGTGTGAATGAATTTATATTGGTTCGTGAAAAGATTTTGAAATGGAATACGGCTGCTCAAACTGCAGACGAACACTTTACTACACAAACTTATTATGCTGGTCAATACCAAGGAGAGCAAAAGTCTCCAGGTTTGAAAGATGTGAATGCTAAGAATGAGGATGGTAAAGGATTTCGACGTGTTCGCATGGAAGATGGTATGATGCTTCCTAATTACCGCCTGCCAACAGAGGCCGAGTGGGAGTATGCTGCATTGGGATTGATTGGTAACTCTTTCCAAGAGTTGGTAACTGATCGTCGATCTTATCCTTGGGATGGTCACTTTGTTAGAAATGATGGTACGGATGGCTCTTACTTTGGTTCTATTCGTGCTAACTTCACACGTGGAAATGGTGACTTGATGGGGGTTGCGGGTGCATTAAACGACAACGCGGAAATTTCAGCTCCTGTTTATGCTTATCCGCCCAATGATTATGGTTTGTACAATATGGCAGGTAACGTTTCTGAGTGGGTATTAGATGTTTATCGCCCTTTGTCTCCTGAAGACAAATCAGATTTCCGTCCATTCCGCGGTAACGTTTATCAAACAAAGGTTTTGAACAACGACGGAACCATCGCGGACAAGTATGATAAAAACTATTACGACGTTGCTGGAGTGGATTCTTTCTTGACCAAGTATGAGCGTCAGGCTACATTGGAAGAGCATTTGACTCCGCAAGATCAGCAGTTGTTGACTAGTTTAAGAACTAAGGTTGATGATGCTAAGGCAAAAACAAAAGAGCGCAAGTATGATGAAGCTCAAGAGAGAATGGGTGAAGTGATGGAAGAGGTTACAAGCTCTGAAGCTGTAATTGCTCCAGATTTGCGTGATGCTATCGCTGATTACATTACCAATACTTCTGGTCATCAGAAGATGAGAAATGTGAATGTCGAGGAGAACATTGACAGAAGGAATTATCAAAGAGCTGATAACATCGATTATTTAGATGGTGATTACCAAAGTACAATCTATGCCAAAGATGGTTTGGTAGAAATGGAGAAGGATGAAAATAGGATGTATGATTGGGGAAGAACAACATTGGTTAATAATCGCTCTCGAGTAATTAAAGGTGGAAGTTGGAGAGATCGCGCTTATTACACAATTCCGGGAACAAGAAGATATTTGGATGAAAGAAGATCTTTGTCAACGCTTGGTTTCCGTTGTGCCATGACCCGCGTGGGTAGCCCAACTGGAATTGGTTCAAGAGGTGAAGATGACGAATAGTATTTTGAAAACTTTGAAAATTAAATCCCCTGCAAGTCAGGGGATTTTTATTTTTGTTTTATCATGATGCAAGATTTGTTTGCTTATTTTCAAGATCATCCTTTTGTAACAACGGATTCAAGGAGTATCACACCGGGTTGTGTCTTTTTTGCATTGAAAGGTGAGAACTTTAATGGTAATGACTTTTTGTACAAAGCATTGGAACAGGGTGCGGGTTTGGTGGTGGGTGATGAGGACAGGGGAATCAATGATGATCGTTGTATTATTGTACAAGATGCTTTAATAGCTTTACAAGAATTGGCTAAAATGTACCGCATGACCTGGAAGTTTCCTGTGGTGGCCATTACCGGTAGCAATGGGAAGACGACCACCAAGGAATTGGTTAGAGATGTATTGGCAACCAAGTTCAAAGTACATGCAACCAGGGGCAATTTGAATAATCACATCGGCATCCCGCTGACCATCCTGTCCGCACCAATCGATACAGAAATCGCCATCGTTGAAATGGGAGCCAACCATCAAAGAGAGATTGCTTCATATTGTCAATATGCAATGCCTACTCATGGGGTAATAACCAATATAGGAAAGGCGCATTTGGATGGGTTTGGCGGTCAAGAAGGTGTTAGAAGGGGGAAGAAAGAGTTGTATGACTATTTAAATAGAACCCAGGGTGAAATATTTGTCAATTTGGACTTACCTTGGATGAAAGAGACTACCACAGGAATGAGAGTAATTGCATTTGGACAGCAATTCAAGGTTGATGTAAAAGACAAAACGAATGGGATGGACTTGATATTGAAAACACCAGAAAAGAACATCACGTTTACCTCAAATTTAACAGGGTCATACAATGTTTTCAATATTCAAACGGCATTGGAATTGGGTCATCATTTCGGGGTTGAATTAGAAAAGGCTTGTGATGCAATAGCCAGATACGTCCCTGAGAATATGCGTTCTCAATGGAAGGAAACGGAGAAGAACTCCTTGATTGTAGACGCCTACAATGCCAATCCAACCAGTTTGGAGCACGCCCTGAATCACTTGAGTACAATAAAGGATCAAACTACTTTGGCTATTGTGGGTGAGATGCGAGAATTGGGTGA
The DNA here is from genome assembly GCA_964576575.1 of uncultured Chryseobacterium sp. Taxonomy (GTDB): domain Bacteria; phylum Bacteroidota; class Bacteroidia; order Flavobacteriales_D; family Sanyastnellaceae; genus CAMCTV01. The sequence goes on along the minus strand of CAZNVU010000045.1, from coordinate 5,048 downwards.
ATTCAGTGCTCAGGAGCATGCTAAAGTTGTTGATTTTATTAACCACTTGAACTTATCAGCCGTGCTTGTGGGCAAGGAGTTTGAGTGTTTCACTGGGATGCTTCCATATTTCCTGAATGTAGATGAACTGATAAATTGGATTCAAATCAATCCAATAACAGGGAAAACAATATTAATCAAAGGGTCAAGAGGAATACAGCTAGAGCGTGTGATTCCCTACTTATAAAACAGTATTTTTGAAGCGATGAAAACAAATTTTGTAGAAGAATTGAAGTGGAGAGGGATGCTGCACGACGCCATGCCTGGAACTGAAGAGGAGTTGAACAAAGGGATGTGCAAGGCATACATTGGGTTTGATCCTACAGCAGACTCATTGGGTGTAGGAAATTTGGTTCAAATCATGACCTTGATGCATTTTCAAAAGGCAGGGCATCAGCCATACGCATTGATAGGTGGGGCCACTGGTATGATAGGTGACCCATCCGGAAAATCACAGGAGCGTAACTTGTTGTCAGAAGATATATTGCGCCACAATCAAGATTGTCAAAAAAGACAACTTGAGAAGTTTTTGAGCTTTGAGGGGGAGAACAAAGCTGTGATTGTAAACAATTACGATTGGTTCAAAGATTTTGGATTTTTAGATTTCATTAGAGATGTTGGAAAACGAATCACCGTGAACTATATGATGTCAAAGGATTCTGTAAAGAATAGGATTTCAGGTGGTAATCATGAAGGCATGAGTTTTACGGAGTTTACTTACCAGTTGATTCAAGGATATGACTTCTATTATTTGTGGAAACACCATGGTATTCAATTGCAAATGGGGGGAAGCGATCAATGGGGAAACATCACAACAGGTACGGAGTTGATTCGCAGAATTGAAGGAGGTGAAGCCTTTGCTTTGACCACTCCTTTGATCAAGAAGTCAGATGGAACCAAGTTTGGAAAAACAGAGGGTGGAAATATTTGGTTGGATCCTAAGCGTACCTCACCTTATAAATTTTACCAGTTTTGGTTAAATGCAGCAGATGCTGACGCCCCAGGCTATTTGAAGATTTTTTCAATGAAGTCGAAGGCTGAAATAGAGGAGTTGGTCACCACGCACGAGCAAGACCCAGGACGAAGAATGCTCCAAAAGGCACTTGCCGAGGAGGTGACCGAGCGGGTGCATGGCAAAGAAGCTTTGGATCAAGCTGTAAATGCCAGTCAAATATTGTTTGGCAATGCAGATATTCAGGCAATGAGATCACTGGACAATGCAACCATCCAAGAAATTTTTGAAGGTGTAGGACAAGGTCACTTGGATCGTAATGAACTTAATGAAGGGATGTCAATTGCACAGCTATTGGTGAAAAGTGGATTTATCGCTAGTAATAGTGAAGCACGACGCGCTTTACAGGAGAATAGCATCAGTTTGAACAAACAAAAGATTGGCGCGGAAGGTGCAGTGCAGGTAACAGATTTATTGAATGAAAGGTATTTGTTATTACAACGAGGGAAGAAGAATTATTACTTGGTGGATACACAATCCTAGGAAAAGAAGGAAATATTGATAAATATTCTTTTTTTTCTGCTGAAGAATTGTGTATTCATGATTACTTTTGCACCGCTAAAATTTGCTAAAAAGACACAAAGTCTTGAAAATAAAGGAAGTATGTTAAGAATTATCGCTTGTGTCAGTTTCATTTTGTTTGGGCAGTGGATTTCTGCTCAACATGATGTTTCAGGACATGCAACAGATACTTTGCATTCAACAGAAGCTGGTCATGGGGCTAATGGTGAAGAGGGTAAATTCAATCCAGGTGAGATGATTATGCATCATATCAGTGATGCGCATCAAATTCATTTCATTGGTAAATTGTATATGCCACTTCCCGTTATTCTTTGGAACCATGGTCATTTGGATGTTTTTATGTCAAGTGACTTTTGGAATGGTTTTGATGAGCATGGTGAATTGCAGTTTAAGCCTTACACTGCCTCTTCAGGTGTTACTTACGAGAATCATCATGAGTCTATAGTTATTGCTAGTGCAGAAGGACATGGTGCACATGCAACTTCTCATGAAAAACCGATGGATTTCTCCATAACCAAATCTGTTTTCGGAATGTTATTCATCATTGTTTTGATGTTGGTTATTTTCCGTTCAGTTTCTGCCAAGTACAAGAATGGTGGCGCAACCAAAGCCCCAAGCGGATTACAGAACGCCATAGAGCCATTCATTCTATTTGTTCGTGATGAGGTTGCGATTCCATCTATTGGAAAGAAAAAGGCTGGAGTTTACATGCCGTTTTTACTTACTGTATTTTTCTTTATTTGGTTGTGTAACATGTTGGGATTGATTCCTTTTTTGGGAGGTTTCAATATTACCGGAACTTTGAGCATTACTTTGGTTTTGGCCGCTTTGGTTTTCTTGATTACTTCTTTCAGTGGCAATGGGCATTACTGGGGACATATATTCTGGCCTCCCGGTATTCCTCTTGGAATTAAGTTGATCTTGGTACCCATCGAGGTGTTGAGTATTTTTATCAAACCTACGGTTTTGATGATTCGTCTAACAGCGAATATCACGGCTGGTCACATTATCATCCTAGCCTTTGTTGGTTTGGTGTTGTTGTTTGGTCAGACGAGTGCAGTTGCAGGATATGGAGTGGGAGTAGGTGCGGTAATCTTCATGATTTTCATGTTCTTCATCGAGTTGTTGGTAGCCTTTTTACAAGCGTATGTTTTCACTTTATTGGCAGCGTTGTATTTTGGGGATGCAACCCAAGAACACCACCATGAAGAGGGACATCATTAATTAGAAAACAAATCAATAAAAACCATAAATTAACAAAAATGGAACTATTATCAGTTTTATTAGAAGCAGGAATCCAACAAGGATTAGCTGGAATCGGAGCAGGTTGTGCAGCAATTGGTGCTGGTATCGGTGTAGGCCGTATCGGTAGCTCAGCATTAGAGTCAATTGCTCGTCAACCAGAAGCAACTGGAGATTTGCGTGCCAACATGATCGTTGCTGCGGCATTGGTTGAGGGTGTTGCTCTTTTCGCAGTTATCGTTTGTTTGTTGGTAGCATTGGGATAATCCCACTGTTCTAAACATATAATTTTAATTCTCATGGAAGGATTGTTAAGTGTCTCCGTGGGCACAGTTTTTTGGGCGTCTATTGCGTTCATTGCTGTCCTTGTTATCTTGAAAAAGATGGCTTGGGGCCCTATCTTGCAAACGTTAGAAGAACGTGAGCAAGGTATTGCCAATGCTTTGAAACAAGCAGAATTGGCCAAAGAAGAAATGGCCTCGTTGAAATCAGGCAATGAGCAGTTATTAAAAGAAGCTCGTGAGGAGCGTGACCGCATTTTGAAAGATGCCAAGGAAATTGGTGACAAAATGCGTGCTGAAGCTAAAGAAAGAGCAGCTCAAGATGGGGCAGCCATTTTGGCCAATGCACAGCGTGAAATCGAGACCCAAAAGAAGGCGGCCATCCAAGAGTTGAAAAACCAGGTAGCTAGCTTGTCCATACAGATTGCTGAGCAATTGGTGAAGGATAAGTTGTCTGATGCTGAGAAGCAAAATGCGTTGAATAGCAAATTGATTGAAGAATTGAAAGCCAACTAAGATGTCTAGAATCGCATACCGATACGCCAAATCATTGTTAGACTTGTGCATTGAGCGCAAGGAAGTAGAAGCTGTGTCTAAGGACATGGCTATGCTTCATTCTACATTATTGGCCAGTCGCGATTTGGATTTGATGTTGAAGAGTCCAGTTGTTAAGGGTGATACAAAGCTCAAAGTAATGGACAAAATTTTTCAATCCAACATTCATACTACTACCAATCAGTTCATTCACCTGATGACTGAAAAGGGAAGAGAGGCTTTTCTAAAGGAAATTGCTGAGTCATATGTGTCGTTGGTACGCAAGTACAACAATGAAGTATTGGCTTATGTAACAACAGTAGAGGCCATGAATGAAACTACGCGTCAGGCTATTTTGAGCAAAGCACAGTCATTGACTACTGAAACCGTTACCATACAAGAGAAAATAGACTCCGACTTGATAGGAGGATTTATTATTCGCGTTGGTGACAAGCAATTGGACGCATCCATTGCGAGCCAAATCAAACAACTTAAAAGAGATTTTTCAGAGAACGAGTACGTTTCTGAATTGTAATATTTGACAAAACAAAAAGTTATGGCAGAGGTTAAACCAGGCGAAATTTCAGCCATCCTAAGAGAGCAACTCGCAGGATTAAAAACCCAAGCGGATATCCAAGAAGTGGGTACCATCCTTCAAGTAGGTGATGGTATTGCGCGCATCTATGGCATTTCCAACGTTCAATCAGGTGAATTGATTGAATTTGAGAACGGAGTAAAAGGTATAGCGTTGAACTTGGAAGAGGACAACGTTGGTGCTGTATTGCTCGGTCCAGCGGGTGATCTAAAGGAAGGCGCATCAGTAAAGCGCACAGGACGTATCGCTAGTATCCAAGCTGGTGAAGGCTTGATTGGTCGTGTGGTAAACACTTTGGGAGAAGCCATTGATGGAAAGGGTCCAATTGGTGGTGAACTTTTTGAGATGCCTTTGGAGCGTAAAGCACCTGGCGTAATTTATCGTCAGCCAGTAAAAGAGCCATTGCAAACGGGGATTAAAGCTATCGATGCGATGATTCCAATTGGTCGTGGTCAGCGTGAGTTGATCATTGGTGATCGTCAAACAGGAAAGACAACTGTAGCGATTGATACCATTATCAACCAGAAGGAGTTCTTTGATAAGGGTGAGCCAGTATTTTGTATTTATGTTGCTTGCGGTCAAAAGGGTTCTACCGTAGCTGGAACAGTGAAAATGTTGGAAGATGCTGGGGCTATGGCCTACACTGTTGTTGTAGCTGCTACTGCATCTGATCCAGCACCACTTCAATTCTACGCTCCTTTCGCCGGATGTGCAATTGGAGAGTATTTCCGAGATACAGGTCGTCCTGCATTGATTGTTTACGATGATTTGTCTAAACAAGCAGTTGCTTACCGCGAGGTATCATTGTTATTGCGTCGTCCAC
>CAZNVU010000044.1:0-18896 GCA_964576575.1 uncultured Chryseobacterium sp. | reverse complement strand
TGGCATTATTACCACAGAGGCTCAATTGACCAAGCAGTGTATGACCCATTTGGGGGTGGATTCGTTGCGAATTGAAAAATTGGAAAAAGGAACCAGCTCAAAGGAAGAAGCAGATCTATTGCTAGACTACTGCAAAAAAAACCATATTCATCAAATCACCATTGTTTCTGGGCAGTATCACCTGAGAAGACTCAGAAGAACGTTTGAACCCCTGTTCCAATCTGCGCAGATTGATGTCAAGTTCTTTGGCGCCTACGAGAAGGATTTCAACCCTGAAAGTTGGTGGACTTCAGAGAGTGGTTTGATATACACCAACAATGAGTACATCAAAATCTTGTATTATTGGTTGAAGTACTAAAGAATTTTTCACATATGTTGATTAGTTTTATGGCTTGATACAGCCCCTGAGTCCCTATCTTTGAGTGGGAGATAATATTCATGGCAGAAGAGTCTTTTTTATCGGATGAATTTCGTCAAATCTTGAATCGCTTTGAGCAAATGCTCAAGGAGAACAAGTCATTTTATTTTGATTTGGAAGAATTGGAGGATTTGGCTTTTTACTACAGCGATCACTTTCAGTTCAGCAAAGCTTTGCAAGTCATTGAGCATGCCAAATCATTATTTCCCCATCACCTTGGACTATTGATTAGGGAAGGTGAAATCTATACCGGAATGGGGCAACTGCACAAGGCGCTGCTGATTCTAAAAAAGGCTGAAAGTTGGGAGGAAGAGAAGTTGGATTGGTTCATGGCCATTTCAGTAGTTTACAGTCAACTCCATGAGCATGACAAAGCCATCCATTATTTAGAGCAAGCCATTGAAATGTCAGACGGTGAAAACTATGACGATATAGCTTTGGAATTGGCACTAGAGTATCAAAATGCCAATAAAGTAGATCGTGCAATTGCATTATTGAAGAAAGTCATCATGCACCGTCCAGAAAGCGAGACACTGCTTTATGAATTGGCATATTGTTATGAAAGCACAGATCGCATGGCAGAAGGGCTCACCTTTTTTGAGACTTTGGTGGATGATCGTCCTTTTTCATTTCCCGCTTGGTATTGCCTGGGCAATCTCCAGCAACACTTAGAACAGTTTGAAGCCAGTATTGAATCCTATGAGTTCAGTTCTGCTATCATGCCTGACTTCGCTCCTGCCCTAATTAACAAGGCGCAGGCTCAATTCAAGAACATGCAATACGCCGAAGCCATAAAAACACTTGAATCAACTTTTCATTTAGAGCCACCTGACGCTACCACGTTTTGTCATATGGGTGAATGCTATGAGAAATTGGAAGAGGTGGAAAAAGCACAAGAATTGTATCAAAAGGCAATTCAATTGGACGATCGTTGCGCTGATGCCTATCTAGGCATGGCTGTGGTAATGGATTTCAAAGAGCAACATGTTGAGGCCTTGGCATTTGCACGTATTGCCTATGAATTTGACCCCAACAATGATGAGTATGCGTTGGTTTATATGAGATTGTTGAGCAAACTCAATCTCTTTGAAGAAGCAATTGAGATAGGAGAATCGCTGGTTCAGCAACATTCCACTGATGAGGAATCATGGGCAGGATATGCGGACATACATTTGAGAATGGAGAAATTCCAAGAAGCTTTAATCATCATCGAAGCTGGATTGGCGTCTATTCCTAACAGCAAAATGCTTTCAACTAGAAAAGTTATTGCGCTATATTACAACAAACAATTGCTTCAAGCTGAGGATTGGTTCAATGCTACCTATACGCCTTCAGATGAAAATGAATATGAAGAATTGATTCCTTTATTCCCTTTGATTGCGGAATGGAGTGTTTATCAAAACAAAAAACAATTTTTTGACAATTAAAAAAATGAATTACGATTTAGATTTTATACCTCAAAGACCATCAAGACCGCGACAAGAAGGGTTAACTATGGTCATGGACAAAGGGCTTTCCATCAGACAAGCTGAAGACCTTATCAATTCCTCAGGTGATTATGTGGATTTGGTCAAATTAGGTTTTGGCACATCTGCATTCAGCAACACATTGAAAGAAAAAATCAAGCTTTACCATGATGCTGGAATGAAAGTTTATTTGGGAGGAACATTGTTTGAAGCTTTTGTTGTAAGAAACAAAATTGACGCTTATAAAAAGTATGTCAGTGATTTGAATCTGACCACACTTGAAGTTTCTGATGGATCTATCAACATTGCGCATGACATCAAATGTGGCTGGATTGAAGATTTGGCTAAAGACTTCACCGTCCTTTCTGAAGTAGGATCCAAAGAAGAAGGAATTTTGATTTCGCCTAGCAAATGGATTAAAATGATGCAAACAGAATTACAAGCTGGAAGTTGGAAAGTGATTGCAGAGGCAAGAGAGAGTGGTACTGTTGGAATTTACCGCCCCAATGGACAAGCCCACGTCATGCTCATCAACCGCATCTTGCAGAAAGTGAAGATGGAAAATATCATATGGGAGGCGCCTAAAAAAGCGCAACAGGTATATTTCATTCAACATATGGGTGCCAATGTTAACCTTGGCAACATCGCTGAAAACGAGGTTATTCCTCTGGAATGCTTGAGAACAGGATTGCGAGGAGACACATTCTTCCAATTTCTCCCAGAAGATATTGTCACCAAAATGAAACAATAAACCATGCATATTTCAGCGCAAACATATAAGCAATGGTTGGATGAGGAAAAGCCTCACCAGCTGATTGACATTCGTGAACAATATGAAATAGAAAGTTGCACTTTAAATGGACAGCCCATTGCCATGGCGGATATCTTGGATAACTTGAATGAAATTCAGTCGGGAGATGTTGTTATACATTGCAACAGTGGAAAAAGAAGCGATGCCGTAGTTTTTGCTTTACGTCAAAAACTTCAACGCAATGATATTCATTCCTTAGAGGGCGGAATTCAAAACTTTTTTGGATTATACTTACCAGAACAAAACTGTGCATCATGAGTGAATTGTTGGATATTTTATTGCACATCAATGACCACTTGGATGCTTGGCTTCAGCTATACGGAAGTTCATTGTACTTCATCTTATTCATGATTATTTTTATAGAGACTGGTTTGGTTATCATGCCTTTCTTGCCAGGAGATTCTTTGCTGTTTGCGGTAGGTGCTATATGCGCTAGAATGGCAGATGATCCCAATCCAGCAATTACTCTTTTCCCATTGATAGCCCTGCTTTCCGTTGCTGCAATAGCCGGAGATCACAGCAATTACTTCATCGGAAAGTATGCAGGTGCCAAAGTATTAAGATGGAAAATTGGAGGGAAATCATTGGTAAAAGAAAGTTATATCGAAAAAACACAAGCCTTCTTTGATCAATACGGAACCAAAGCAATTGTATTGGCACGTTTTGTTCCAATAGTAAGAACCTTTACCCCATTTGTAGCAGGTGTCGGCAACATGAATTTCAAGAAAAAATTCATGCCCTATGACATCATGGGCGGTGTGCTCTGGATTTCCTCAATGACCATAGCCGGTTATGTTTTAGGGTCAAATGAATGGGTCAAAAATCATTTTGAGGCTGTGGTACTCATCATCATTTTCCTATCCATTTTGCCCATGATTTTGGCGTACATCAAACATTTGATTGGAAAATCAAAATGACTTGGAAATTTGGTTTGATGGGGAAATCGCTGGAGCACAGCTTTTCACCTGAATACTTTCTCCATAAATTTCAATCCCTACAAGTTCCTCATTCTTATGAAAAGATAGAGTTAGATGACCTAAAGGACATCAGAAACATCATCAAAGAAAAATCATTGAATGGTTTTAATGTCACGATTCCATACAAAGAGGAAATTATTCCTTATTTGGATGAGTTGACACCTGAAGCACAAGCCGTAGGCGCTGTAAACTGTGTTGTCATTAAAAATAACCATTGGACCGGACACAACACAGACATCGGAGGATTTGAAAAAAGCATATTGCCTTTTTTAGAAAACCACTACCCTAGAGCATTGATTGTAGGCACTGGAGGAGCATCAAAAGCCATTGCCTATGTTCTGGAAAGCAAGGGAATTGCTGTTTTTTATTTAACCCGCACTCCTCAACAAAAGAACCACTTGGGTTACAAAGACATCGACATCAACAGCATGGTTCATTTTCCATTAATCGTACAATGCTCACCACTTGGAACTTGGCCCGACATAAATGCCTTACCAGACCTTCCTTACGATGGATTAACTCCTCAACATTACCTTTTTGATTTGATTTACAATCCGGCTGAAACAGCTTTTTTAAAGAAGGGTATTGAAAAAGGAAGTCAAATACAAAATGGACAGCGCATGTTAGAAATTCAAGCCGATTTATCTTGGGATTTTTGGGTGAAATTCCTCAACTGATCAATACTGCAATAGCGCATCTAAATAGTAGATCAACCAAAAGACATTTGCCTTATTTTAGAAAATCATTTAAACAAGCATAAAAAGAAAAGCAAACCCTCCACATTCAAGAAATTTTCAATGAGAAAAACTTGAACATTCAACAACTCCGATGATAAAAAAGTGGCTACGGAATAATAAAAGCAGTTGGCGCTCAGAATTCGCAAAAAACATGCGAACGCTTATGGTGGGGACTGTATTTAGCCAACTGATAGTTGTGGCCTTTACCCCAATTCTAAGTAGAGTCTTTACCCCAGAGGATTTTACGACATTAGAGCAATTCACCATGCTTCTCAACATCTTGGTAGTTGTTATCACCGGAAAATATGAATTTGCCATCATGCATCCCAAGCAAAAAGAAGATGCTCGGCACATTCTATTCCTAGCTATAGTCCTTGCTTTGATTGGTAGCATCATTGTTATGTTTGTTGGTATATTCTGCGGTGATTATATTGGCAATTATTACAACAATAGTGATTTCGGTGAAATATTCTGGATATTGGGACCCTGCTTGTTTGCCTTTGCCATGTTCAACATAACCTCCTATTGGTTTAGTAGACAAAAAAAATATGTTTTCTCCTCTGGATCAAAAATTATCAATTCCTGCACCAGTGAACCAACGAAAGTAATGCTTTCAAAAGTTAGTTTAGGATCCACCGGCCTAATAATAGGTACAACCATTGGGCAAATTATTGGTGCTGTATACAGTTTCTTTCAGTTCAGGAAAAATGAACCCAAAGGACTTCAATTCATTGAATTTTACAGATTAAAGTCCAATGCGCTGCGCTATAAAGATTACCCTATGATTAGTATCTGGGGTAGCATTTTAAATCGACTTGCACAATGGGCCCACATTGGAATTTTTGCGCAGTTCTACGGGCTTGTTGCAATAGGTTGGATGGCATTATCCAGAAGAATAGTGCAAGCACCACTCAACATCATTAGCGGAAGCTATAGCCAAGTATTTTTCCAAAAGATTTCGGAAATAGAGAATCCAATCGACCTAAAAAAAACCTATTATCAAGCACTCAGGCAACTTACCGCTCTATCAACTGCGATAATCGGGATTGCCTACATAATCCCTGACAACACAATTGGATGGATATTTGGCGAGGCTTGGATGCCTGCGATCAACTACCTCAGAATTTTGACCATTTGGTATGCCTTTAACTTTGTTACCTCCTCCCTCTCTTTTGTTTCTCTCAGGATTGAAATGCAGAAAATTGCCTTTTTGCTCGATCTTCTTCATTTCATCATTATTTATGGATCCATATTTTTGGCATATCACTTTGACTTCAATGAATTTGATGCCATAGTAATTTTAGTAATGGCCAAAGTGATCTATTTCACTATAAATCTCTTGGTACTTTCAATTCGATTAAATCGGTATGTAGATGATCAAAAATAAGACTGTCATTTCTATTGTTCATACCACGTTTCAAAACGACAATCGTGTTTTGAGAATTGCGCAATCCATTGCGGAGTGTGGTTTTGATGTAACGATTGTCGCGTGGTGTAAGAATCAAATTGCGAGAAGTGAAACCGTAAAAGGTATAGCGGTAGAACGGCTTGACCCTCCATTCAACGAACTTAAAAGATCGAATAAAATCATTGGCTTATTACAGTTCCTTTCTTTCAGTTTGAATGCAGTTATCACTTACAGAAAAAAAAACATTTGGCACTGCAATGATCTTGAGGGACTATTCATTGGACTTTTGGCTAAGCTCACCAGGCCAAAACTCATTTTAATTTATGATAGTCATGAATTACAGAGTGGCCGTTTGGGGTTAAGTGCAACGATGCAGCGTTTGATTCGCTTCATAGAATGGATAGCAATCCCACTAACACATAGCATGATTAGTGTAAGTCCTGGTATTGTAAACTACTATCAAAAGAAACATAAAAAGGTAGTTCATTTGATCCGAAACATCCCTGAGAGAATGATCTTCGAGAAAGATGATTACTTCAGGTCCAAGTTCAATATCCCAAAAGCATCCAAGATATTCCTGTACCAAGGAGGCTTGGTTCCAGGCCGTGGAATTGAATTGCTTATTGAAACTTTCATTTCAAGAAAAAATCAAGATGCAGTGCTGATGATCATGGGTGATGGAAAACTTGAAGAATATGTGAATCAGGAAAAAGGAAAAACATCCAATATCTATTACCATCCTGCTGTTCCCTTCTATGAAATTGCAAAATGCACAAGCAGTGCTGACGTTGGGTTTAATATGGCACAAAACAACTGTCTTAACCATCAATATTGCCTTCCTAATAAATTGTTTGAGTACATTCAGTGTGGCTTACCCATAATTAGCAATGACCTTGAAGACTGCAGAAATCTGATCAATCAATACCAAATTGGAGTTGTAATTGAAGATTATAGCATAGATGGCGTTAACAAAGCAATTGATGAATTTTTAAAAAGTGATTTTCACCAATTATTGGAAAATACTAAGAAAGCTAAAGATGATTTAGAATGGGAAAAAGAAAAAACCAAACTGGTATCCTTATACAAAGAATTGCTTTGAGCATTGATTGTTACTGAATGAGACAAAATACTGGGATAAAATCAACTTCTAAAATGGCTGCATCCAGCATCATTGGACAGTTGATTACCTATTTAACGATGCCCATTCTTGCACGGATATTTGATCCACATGCCTTTTCCCTTTATGCTGATTTCTTTGCTTGGGTTATACCACTATCGGTATTAAATACACTCAGAGTTGAATACGCAATCCCATCATTCGCAAAAAAAACAGAGCAATATAGAACAGCATACGACGCCATAATCATAAGTCTAATCAACACGATTATATTCACCATACCCTTTGCCATTTACACCTTGATTTCATCTAATAGCTCGTGGTATTATGCGTTGATCCCTTCAGCCGCTCTATTAAACTCAATGCCGCAGGTTTTATTTTTCCTAGTCACCAAGCAACTTAAAACCAATCAGACAGGACTTTACAGAATCATCAATAGTTTAGCCAACCAATTACTCAGTATCCTATTTGGATTACTACTAAAGGATGTTCTTGGTCTTATTCTAGGTTTTATCATCGGGCAGTTGGTTGGTATGCTGGTTCTGTGCTTCGGACAAGTCCATTTGATTTGGCAACAAAGAACCAAATTCTCGCCCCTTCTTTTGCTAAAAAACTACAAGGAATTCATGCTGTTTAACACACCAATGGGGGTATTGGAGGTGCTTCAAATCAGTTCTATCATTCTTCTCATCAGTTACTATTTTGGAGATCCTTTTCCTGGATACTTTTATTTGACTTGGCGGGTACTTCAGGCGCCAATTAATCTAATCAGCAACAATGCCTATCTTGTCAACTACCACCATTGCTCTGAGCTAAAGACTAAAAGTTTGCCTTACAACAAATTGATTATTGATCAATTCAAAATTCTCTTTGGCATTGCTATCATTATTTCATTTGTCATTTTTCTTTTTGGCAAAGAAATATTCTCAATTCTATTGGGAGAAAACTTCTCATACTCCGGTCAATTAGCGGGTAATCTTGTAGTTCTTTTCTCCATGCAATTCGCAATTAATCCATTCTCTTTTGTTGCCATTTTGGAAAACAAACAACGCGAACTTTTGATTCGGTACGGGGCTCAATTCCTTTTGAATACGCTTTGCTTTGTTGTATTGGCCAATTTAAATTTCAACATAGAAATAACACTCACCACCTTCTCAGTTTTAGGCGCCATTTTCCATGCTTACAACTTTTACTGGTACTTCAAACTCGCTAGAAATGAACAGTAAAAAAAACATTTGGTTTATCTCACAATATGCAGGTGGCCCAGGTATTGGAATGCAATACCGTCAGTTCTTATTTTGTAGCAATCTCATCAATAAAGGACATAAGGCATCGGTCATAAGTTCTACCTTCTCACATTTATTCAATCAATTCCCTAATCAAGGAGGGCAGTCACTAGAGAACGTTTATTACCATTTTGTAAAGACACCAAAATATAAAAAATCCATTTCCATTGGAAGATTTTGGAATATGTTGGTATTCGCATTCAAAGTTTACTTTTTGAATGACGAAAAACTAGGAAAACCAGATTTAATTGTTGTTTCATCGCCTTCCATGCTTCCCATCATAGCAGCTTTAAAATGGAAAAAAAAATATACGTGCAAAGTCTTTTTTGAGGTGAGAGACATATGGCCATTAACACTGCAAGAACTTGGCAATTTATCTAGGTTTCATCCATTGGTTTTATTCATGCGATACTTTGAAAAACTAGCCTACCGTAAAAGTGACTTGGTTTTGTCACTCCTTCCCAATGCCCAAGAACATTTCATAACATCAGGGATGCCCTCAAACAATTTCAGATATCTTCCCAACGGCGTTGAGACCAATGAAATTGAAAACACCTCGGCAGCACCTGTTTTCCCTAACATTCCAAAAGACGCATTCATCGTAGGATATGGAGGTAGTATTGGAAAAGCCAATGCATTGCATTATCTAATACATGCTGCAGAGCAATTAAAAGAAAAGAAGAACATCCATTTTGTAATCATCGGAAAAGGAGATGAGCTGAATCATCTCCAAGAAATTTCGGAAGGCTTAAGCAATGTCCACATATACCCTCCTCTTGAAAAAAGGCTTTTCATTGCAGCCTTGAAACAATTTGACCTTTGTTACATTGGCCTAGAAAGAGAACCATTGTTCAGATTTGGGGTGTCACCGAACAAGCTGTTTGATTATATGATGGCCAAGCGTCCCGTTCTGTTTGCTATTGATTCAGGCAACCAACCTGTCCAAGAAGCTTTGTGCGGATGGTCAGTTGCTGCAGGCGATATCTCGGCCATTGCACAATCAATACTAGAAGCCTCTGAAACAGACGCCCTTCAATTGGAGAAAATGGGAAATAATGGTTATCATTACGTCATTAACAATCACAGTTACGATATACTTTGTGAAAACATTATCAAATGGATCGATGAATAAACTTAAATCATTCCTTATTTTATTCTGCGTGAATTACACCATGATCGCTCAGCAATGTATTGAACTAAAAGACAATTGGATTTTTTCAAGTGCCAATGAAAGCCAATGGCGACCAGCTGAAATTCCAGGAAATATATTCAGTGATCTAGAAAGACAAAACATCATCCAAAACCCGCTGCTCGGAACCAATGAGAAAGAAGCACAATGGGTCAGTCAACAAGATTGGGAATATAAGATTGAGAATATACAATTGCCCGAATTAAAATCAGGTCAGCATTTTCAATTGATTCTACCTGAATTGGATACCTACGCAGACATCTATTGGAATAATCAATTCTTAATAAGAACAGATAATGCTTTCAGAACATGGAAAGTAGACATTAGTCAAGTAACCCCGAAGAATCAATTGCGCATATACTTCCACTCACCGTATAAGATAGCGAGAGAGAAACTGAAAAATCTTCCTTATCCTTTGCCTGGAGATAGTATTCGTGCAGTCACCCGAAAACCGCAATATCAATTTGGTTGGGATTGGGGGCCTTCACTAGCTGGTTGTGGCATTAAAAAACAACCTTTCATTGAAGTCATCAATGCACAATACGTCATTCAAGATCAATTGATTTTGCCAGACAACAGCGCTGAAGAAGTTAACTACAGATTACAATTCAATTTTCCTATTGAACAATGCCAAGTAACCATCTTTCATCAGCAAAGCGACTCCATCGTTCTTCAAAAAACCTTTTCTGCAGCAAAAGATGTTTCATGCTCGTTTCTCCCACTTCAAAATAAGCTATGGCAGATTGGTAGAGATAATGAACTTGATACTTACACCATCACCATCTATCAAAATAATCAGATCATACATCAAAAGAAATTTAACATCCTTCCTAGGAGCATAGCATTATCGCAAAAGAAAGACAAATGGGGAAAGGAGTTTTACTTTTTGGTTAACGGCCAAAAAACTTTCATGAAAGGAGCCAACTACATTCCCATCAAATTCTTTCATGAGCAAGCAACAGAAGAGGATTATCGGTTACTCATTGAACGCTGCAAACAAAGCAATATCAACATGCTCAGGGTTTGGGGAGGAGGCATTTATGAGCCAGATATTTTTTATGATTTGTGCGATCAAGCGGGTATCATGGTTTGGCAAGACTTTATGTTTGCCTGCTCCATGTATCCGGGGGATGAAGGATATTTAGCTAATCTGAAAGCTGAAGTTGCAGAACAGGTTCAACGGTTGAGCCATCACCCATGCATGGCCTTGTGGTGCGGAAACAATGAAAACAGCGAAGGTTGGGAGCGCTGGGGATGGCAGATGGGATTATCAGACAAACGAAAAAGTCAAATCCAAAAAGCATACAATGACGTGTTCTTAAATTTATTACCCAACACGGTTAGCCAGTATGCACAAACACCATATTGGCCTTCATCTCCGCTTTGGGGAAGAGGAGATGAAAGAAGTTTGAAAGAAGGAGATTGTCACTATTGGGGAGTATGGCATGATGCCGAAAATTTTGAGGTATTGATGACCAAAATTCCAAGATTCATGAGTGAGTTTGGGATGCAAAGCTATCCCAACAAGAATGTTCTGGATGAAATGTGCACGAAAGGTGAATACCACCCAAAAGACCCAGGAATTTTACAACATCAAAAACACAACCGAGGATTTTCATTGATGCATCAATACATGCAATATTGGCATCCAACTGGAGAAGGACTCAACCATGAGCAATACGCACTACTTACTCAATATGTTCAAGCTGAAGGAATGACGATGGGCATTGAGGCACAAAGAAGACACATGGACAAATGCGGTGGAACAATGTTCTGGCAGCTCAATGATGTTTGGCCATCTTTCTCCTGGAGCGCAATGGATTGGCATTTTCAACCCAAACCTTTTTTGACTCAATTGAACTATGCTTATGCCCCATTCTTAGCTTCTGGTGAATGGAACGGGAAAGAATGGAGTCTCTATCTCATAAATGATGATTCTTTGATGAAAAATGCAACAGTTCATATACAGTACTTTGTCAAAGATGCTGTCATCAAGGATTGGTTTATAGAGAAGAATATTGAGCAAGGAAGTCATGTTGTATTTAAAACCAAAGAGATCTTACATCAAGATGACGCGTACTTCGTCATTGAATGTAGGCATCCCCACTTGCCCAATGCTGTTTACAGGAGGCAACTAAAGTCAAAAGGTTTTTCCAAACTATTCATGGTCCCCGCTGAAGAAAATGAACAATGGATTTGCAAACCATTGTTCAAGGAAATCGAAAACAATTAAGGCACTTCGATCTGCAAAGTCCTTGTTTCATCTGGACCTTCAGCATTGGCTCGGTTTTTACCGGCTGCCATTACTTTATAAATGGATTGCATACTCTTGTCTCCATCGCGAATTTCAATTTGATATGATTGATCTGCAATGATTTGAGTAACTGCTACTCCATTCTTATCCGTCATGGCCTTGGCAATTTCCACACCGTACTCATCCATCCAATATACCATCAAACCTTTTATTGGCTTACCTCTTTTGGTGATGATTCTTCCCCATGCTTGTGTGTAAGTGTTGACGATTTCAGTGTTTCCAATCATTGCGTAATTCGAAATGTCAACACTATAAATATCCCGCTCACCCAAAGAATTGTCGAACTCTGCTGACAAAAACATTGTTTTATTGTCTCTGGTAATAGAAAGCGTTGACTCCTCATTTACAGTGTTAATGGGGTAACCCAGATTCATAGGTGGTGTCCAAGAACCATTGACAAACTCCGACTTAAAAATATCATATCCACCCAAAGACAAATGACCATTTGAGGCAAAGAAAATAATCTGACCATTGGGATGGATAAATACAAACTTTTCATCTCCAGAGGTATTGATCACATTGCCCATATTCTTGGGCTCTGACCAATTGCCATTTACCTTCTCGCTGACATAAATATCTCCCCTGCCCAATCCCTTGTCACGCTCGCTCACAAAATAAAGAAAACGGCCATCCTCAGTAATGGAGGTAGAACTCTCAAAACGATTCTTGGTATTGATGGGGGATGTCAAACTTACTGCTTCACCAAATTCACCTGTATTCATGTCTTTTAAAGAAAAGAAAATATCCCCCGCAACTTTTCCATCGTTCTTATAAACATACATACCCGATCCATCAGGTGTTATACTCAATATTCCATCATGTGATTCAGTGTTTACTTTACCTTCTACTTTCTCAGCTTCCATCCACCTTCCATTGGCATCCTTTTGACTAAAGAAAATATCCTCGTAAAATTTATAATCCCCCTTCTCATCTACTTTACCTCCCGTAGTAGAACTTCTTCTTGATGTAAAATACAACTTGTTCCCATCCGCAGTAACACTCGGTGCGTACTCCTCATATCGTGAGTTAATCTCCTTACCCAAGTTGGTAATGTTCACTGGAACAGGCTTTGCCATCATTGATTTGGCATACTTACACTCTTGAATAAAACGACGTGTTTCTGCATATTCCGGACTCAATGGAGCGATATCCTTCAGGTATTTCTGATAATATTCTATAGCCTTGTCCAACTCTGCCAATCGATGATGGCATTTTGCATAAAACAAATAACCTTCTGGTGAAACAAATGATTGAGTTGCCATGGCCTTTTTGTAATAATCCAAAGCAATCTTATACTTCTTCAAACGATAATAACACTCTGAAGTACTCTTCAATGCCATATAACTCAAGGAATCAATACTCAACACCTCTCTGAATTCAGTCAAGGCTCCGCGAACATTGTTATTATCCAACTTGCGTTGCGCACTATTCAGCTTTGCAGGAATCATGGCTTTATCCATTACAGAAACTCCATTGGTATCAATCTGAGCAGAAAGTGCAGAAGAAAAGCCTACGGTCAGTAAAAACAGAAATAATTTATTCATATCCATCGTTTATTAAAACGAAAGTAACCAAAGTTATTCACCGATTGTTTGATGAATTGCAAGAGAAACTAACTTTGTCATCAACAATGCAGAACACGACAGAAAGCAATAGCCACTACAACAATCTTGATGAAATAACATCATCTCAGTTGTTGCGCATCATCAATGAAGAGGACCGTAAAGTTCCCTTGGCCATCGAGCCCATTATTCCTCAAATTGCCCTTTTGGTGGATGGGATCATTTCCCGCATGAAAAAAGGGGGGCGTTTGTTTTACATGGGAGCAGGTACCAGTGGGCGTTTGGGGATTGTAGATGCCTCAGAATGCCCACCAACTTATGGAGTACCCCACGATTGGGTTATCGGTATCATTGCCGGAGGAGATCAAGCCATTCGCTATCCTGTTGAAGGAGCCGAGGACGACTCCAATCAAGGGTCTTTGGACTTAATGTCTTACCAACCCAATACCAATGACACATTGGTTGGGATTGCAGCCAGTGGAAGAACCCCTTATGTCATTGGCGCATTGCAAAAAGCAGCAGCTCTGGGAATGTTAACAGGAGCAATCACCTGCAATCCGGGAAGCCCCGTTACACTGCATGCTGAATATCCATTGGTAGCAGAAGTCGGACCAGAGGTGGTAACAGGCAGCACAAGGATGAAGTCTGGCACCGCTCAAAAACTTATTTTAAATATGATATCAACGGCTGTAATGGTTGGATTGGGGCGTATAAAAGGCAGTAAAATGGTAGACATGCAACTGACAAATGAGAAATTGGTCAATAGGGGTATCAGAATGGTCAAAGAACAAACTGGTGTTACAGATGATTTGGCACTTGATCTTTTACTAAAACATGGAAGCGTAAGAAAAGCAGTTGATTTTTATAACAACGGACATGCACGACATTGAACCTTATTATGGCTGGCGTGACTTCTACATCGCGAGCGAGGATCCTTCATCCATGTTTTTTAATCGTCAATATTCAGAATTTGAATTCTCTCAAAAAATATACAATCACTACATCCATCCCCAATGGGACAGCATGGATAGCCAAACGCTATTCCTAAAAATCCTTTTCGTTGATTACGACGAGCGCTACGCTATCATTGAGCTAATAGGAGAATGGAATGACTTATTGTACAATGACATCATGCTGCTCAAAAGAGAAGTAGCTGATCAACTGATTGAACATGGTGTATGCAAGTTTGTGCTGATTGGCGAGAATGTGCTCAACTTCCATGCGTCGGATGACTGCTATTATGAAGAATGGTTTGAGGATGTTCAAGATCAAGATGGTTGGATTTGTTTATTGAACTTTAGAGATCACGTTTTACAAGATATTGCTGATTCCAACATCGATCATTACTTTATTACTGGAGGAAAATTGCAAGAGGTCAACTGGCGGACTCACCAACCCGAGGTATTGTATGAAAAAATAAATCAAATGGTAAAAAAAAGAATTGGGTAAGAATATCATTTGAATTTGAATAATAAACTTTTTGTCAAATCCCTAACCTAAGATTTCTGACTTCACAAAAATGTATTATCTTTCCATGAGCACATTCAGGTGAAAATTGAATATGAAAAAATCATCGATAAGGGACAGTTTGCCTTTGGGCTTTGTTGAGCAACAACTCAACAAAAGTGCCCTAGAAAATTTAGATGACTTCACCTTGCGCATTCAGCGACATCTTGTTCATCAATTGGATGAAATTCAACAAGCAGCCTTAAAGGATGAAATTCCAGTTATAAGACCATTGGCTAAAAGTATACAAATGGGAATGCATGTCTTGAATGATCATAGCGCAGACGAGGTATTGGATAAAATCCAAAAGCTCTGCGGAAAGATGCAATCTTTAAATGAGATTGAAGAATGCATATCTGTATTGCAACAATGCACCCAACATTTCAGAGAAGCCATTTCTACAAAAAAGTGAACACAAAAGAAAAACGCTCCTTTTGAGAGCGTTTGTTCTGCGGAAAGGGGGGGATTCGAACCCCCGGTAGGGTTTCCCCTACGACAGTTTAGCAAACTGTTGGTTTCAGCCACTCACCCACCTTTCCTTGGGTTTTCCTGATTAGAGGACTGCAAAAGTACGTCAAAAGGATGTTTTAAGCAATCAAAAAAAGCGGAAATGAAAAAAAAAGCGCTCTGACAAAAAAAAGTGTTTAGACAAAAACATTTTTGTGTAAATTCGCATCCCGTTCGGGG
Organism: uncultured Chryseobacterium sp.; assembly: GCA_964576575.1. Lineage (GTDB taxonomy): Bacteria > Bacteroidota > Bacteroidia > Flavobacteriales_D > Sanyastnellaceae > CAMCTV01. The sequence continues at coordinate 3,418 of CAZNVU010000044.1, read as the reverse complement.
TGTAGCGTAGCCCGGTATCGCGCCTGCTTTGGGAGCAGGAGGTCGTAGGTTCGAATCCTGCCACCCCGACAAAGAAAAGACAACTCGGTTGTCTTTCTTTTTTTACAGATGAATGATCTCGTAGCTCAGTTGGATAGAGCATCTGCCTTCTAAGCAGACGGTCAGGGGTTCGAATCCCTTCGGGATCACTAAGAGAATAAAAAGCCCTCAATGTTTTTGAGGGTTTTTTGTTGGAGTTAATTGATTCTATCGAATTTGGCCTTGTTCATTGATGACCATTTTATTCTTCCACTCATCACGCCAAGAAACCCAACCCCAACGTTCATTCAACATAACTTTCTTTCCATTGGGGACGTGAACAATTACTTCTATACTTTGCCCGCGATAAGGCACTCCATCAGGAATTTTAAAATATGGATTCAATGTCAATTCATTATTTACCCATGTATAATTATAATCCATTTGATTGGCTATACTTCCTGCCTGAGATAGATTTCTACCGCGAGCAGACTGTGTAACCTCCATCCAAAAATCATCGCGATCTGTTTCCATCAATCTAACTTCAACACCTGCACTCAAGACGCGCGTACTTCCCTCCAAATTTACCATCTCTAACACATCTTCCTCATCATTCCCTCTGCCAATAAAATAGGGGTCGTTGGCTATATTCAAGTAAAGAGTATCACCAATGGCAACCGGAGATTGTACCGTCTTTGAAATGATACCCTCAGTGTCAAACTCTTTGGCTAAACGAATTCCTGTGTAGGTACATACCAAAAGTCCAGCAATCAAAGAGAGGGTGGAAAAGAGGTATATCCATTTGCGCTTAAACGTCAACCCCAACAAATAATGCATACCCGTATACAATAAGCTAATGGCAGGGGACAAAACAATCAAAGCTATTCCAGCAAGCATATACTCTCCTAAACCATCAGGAGCAACCCAAGATGTAAAATCCTGAAGATTGCCTCCAAAGAAAATTAGATCTCCACCATCTGACCATGCCATAAAAATGGTAATTAAAAACAACAAAGAAATCCCGAAACAAAATAGAATCATCCCAATTGCTAACCGAAAAAATTTCCAAACAGCATTTGATTCTGAAGCCCCATTGAAACTGTCTTCCAGCTTTCTTCCCCACCTCTTTGCGTTTCTATTGGCTCTTTTTGCTTCAGCTTTGACATACTGCTGAATATTATCGAGATTCACTGGATTGCCGCGCATCATCAACTTTTCAGTTGTGGTTTTAGCCGCAGGGATAACGGCCCAAGCAATAATATAAGCCATGAAAAAAGTCCCAAATGACATCAATAAAAGAACTACCATAATGATTCTCAGAACGACAGGATCCCAGCCCAAGTAATAACTCAATCCCGAGCAAACCCCACCAATAACGGCATCGTCTTGATCCCTATAAATCTTGCGCCTCGAATGCCCTTCCAACTCATCTTCTTGCATATGACCTTTATGGCTTTTACTGTTTTTTTCCTCTTGGGAAAACTCTTCAAATTCACCCATAATTCTGGCAATGGATTGAATCTCCTCAAGGTCTACAGAATAACTTTTTGATGTTCTGTTTTGTTGAAGCAATTCCCCGATGCGAGTCTCGATATCCTCCAAAATTTCGTCTTTACTGACTTCTCGTGCAAAGGCAACATTGAGCTTTTGCATGTATTCCTTTAAAAACTCATAGGCCTCCATCTCAAATGGAAAATTGTATGGCCCTAACTGCACATTGATTGTTGTTTTCATTACTTCGTTAGTTGTTTGACAGCGTTAGATAATTCACTCCAAGATTTACTCAATTCTTTCAAGAAAGTTTTCCCTTCAGCGGTTAATGCATAATACTTGCGTGGAGGCCCTTGTGAGCTTTCCTCCCAGCGGTAATTCAATAGACCCTCATTCTTTAACCTGGTTAAGATGGGGTATATCGTTCCTTCTACCACAATCAACTGAGCCACTTTTAACTCTTGCAACAGATCTGAAGGATAGGCTTCACCTCTTTTCAAGACAGATAAAATACAATACTCCAGAATTCCCTTGCGCATTTGTGCTTTTGCATTTTCAATGTCCATCCCTCTAATATTTAGGTGATGCAAAGATATAAACCAAAACCAGTACTATGCAATACAAATTACTGTTAAAATAAATACAAGCGTGGTAACTCATCAAAAACGCAATACCCCGGATAGAAGTGGAAAGCCCGCAGGGCGCAGAGCGACCGAGGACTTGAAACGGATAGCCGGATTAGGTCCAAAAAAAAGGTGCACCTTTTGCACCTCTTTGGAAAATTCTATTGCTTTATCCCCACTGAGCAATCAGGCTTCGCGTATTGTGCAGGTTGGTAATTGCTGGGTTGAGGACCATCACAGGAATGGCCGCGCTATTGGTAATTACTTTTTGCTCTGCATCTGATCCAAAAGCGTGGATCAACTTTTCATTGGCAAAATTGAGAATACAAATCATGTCTGATTTTCCTGTCTTGGCCTGCTCAATTACTTGATCTGCAAATGCACTGCTCTTTCCCTGAGCCACCACAGACTGATAAGGAATTCCGCGCTCTTCAAAATACCCCTCTGAAAATGCCATATTGCGTTCAAGTTGATTTCTCAAAAACTCATCGGTCTCATTGGGGATGATGATTTCGATCTTGGCCTTAAACTTCTCAGCAATGTCAGCCGTGTACTTGATCTTTTGCTTGGTCTCTTTGTGCAAATCGAGAGGAACCAATATTTTTTTGACACGTGATTCAATTACAGTATTGTCCTGAACTACAATAAAAGGAGCTTTGGTATCTGTAATTACTCTCAAGGCATGACTGCCCACCAAATGCTGCAATCCTTTCATTCCATGGGTTCCCATCACTACCAAATCTCCCTTTTCCTCCTCAACCAAAGCTGGAATGTCATCAAAAATACTGCCCACTTTCACAATGGATTTCACTTTTACCGCAGTATTGACGTAATGGCGATGAATTTGCTCATCCATCTGTTTCTGAGCATCTGTTTCACTGCCTCCTTTTTTCAAAATATGCAATACATAGACATCTGCTTCCAATGTCTTTTTCAATGCAATGGCATATGCTATGGCTTTGTCAGCGGTTGGCGTAAAATCTGTAGGAACAATAATTTTAAACATATACTTTTTGGATTAATGCCAAAGCGGCACGGTATATACAATGTCGTCTTGTTTTTCTGGTGTAATCAACATAACTGGAATTTCAGCATCGTTGTAAATCAAACCTTCCTCTTCAGCGCGAGGAAATAGCGTATATAAATACTCATAAGCGAAATTGACAGCACATATAAGGTCAGCGTCTATGGATGCGCCGAAACGCACTACGGAGTGAACAAAATTACTTCCCTCAGCGGTGTAATGCATATTCCACTTCACATTTTCTGCTTGAAAGGCGTTCTCA
>CAZNVU010000043.1:0-19249 GCA_964576575.1 uncultured Chryseobacterium sp. | reverse complement strand
TTGCGGCAAATGATCCACCACCAACTCCAGTATATTTAGCAACTTTCTGGCATCCCCACCGCTGTATCGAATCAATGCCTCCGTTTCTTGAACAACAACAGATTTGGCTTTGATGATTTTATCGGATTGAACGGCACGATGAATGAGACTCTCCAAATCTTCTCTTGAATGATTTTCTAAAACATAAACCTGACAACGAGAAAGCAAGGCGTGATTGACTTCAAAAGAAGGGTTTTCTGTTGTGGCACCAATTAATGTAATCCAACCCTTCTCGACAGCACCCAAAAGCGCATCCTGTTGTGATTTAGAGAAACGGTGAATCTCATCGATGAATAATATCGTTGACTTTTGAAACAACCCTGTACGTTTGGCTTCGTCAATGACTTCTCTGATTTCTTTGACACCTGAATTAATTGCGGATATTGCTTTAAAAGGTCTGTCAACAGAAGCCGCAATAACTGAGGCCAATGTTGTCTTTCCTACACCAGGCGGCCCCCAAAGAATCATACTTGGAATGCGTCCAGCTTCAATGGCGCGTCTGAGCGGTGCATTTTCACCCAATAAGGCCTTTTGTCCGATGTAATCAGACAAACTTTGAGGGCGAAGACGTTCCGCTAATGGTATCATGCAATTTGAAAATACCTCAGTGACTTCTCATGAGGTGTGACTATTTCGAATGCATACTTTCCAGAGTGTCTTCCATTGGTTTTAAAGACAAAGGAATGATCACCTTTCTCAGAATGAGTATCTTGAATAACCTCTATAATACTCCTATTTTCATCTATAACTGAAACCTTCAACTTCATGGACTGCAGTAATTGAAGACGAATAGAAACCTGTCCATCTTGAATTGTGGTTTCAGCATCCAAAGCGGGATATTTGGCCTGAACATTCTGACGCCCCATCATGTGCAACAAACGCTTATACAAGATAAAAACCAAAATGGCTACCAAGGAAACCAAAAGGGCATCGCGCAATAATTCGAATTGACTCATATTACAAACTGATTATTCCTTCAATTTTACCTACCGCTTCATATCGAGCGAAAATACTGTCGGCATCCATCATGATTTCCTTGATGGTTAAACTGGTGTATTTGCCACCACTGCTCTCTCTGGTTATGAATTGGGCACTTTCTCCAAAAATCATTTTTAAGGAAACTACCTTTTCAGGATTCGTCTCAAAGATAAATTTGTACATATAAGTACTTGGCCAATGGTGAATAGCATTCAGCCTTTCTCTTAATAGATTTTTCTTCTCTTCATCCATTTAGCGAAAGTACGAAATATAGCGACAGCAGTTAGCGCAAACCCCTCATGAATTCATCGAGAGACATACGTTTCTTCCCTTCCCATTGCACCTCTGTTGGATAATACCAACCATCTGTGGTTCGAAAGCGCAACTTACCATCTTTCAATTCTCCTATTTCCTGCGAAAGGTCGACATCACCTGACATTTCATGATAGCCCTGAAACACCTTTAAGGTTTTATCCTTGAATATGGTCCAAGCACAAGGATATGGTGACATCCCTCTGATAAAATTGTGAATGGTTAAACCAGTATTCTTCCAGTTGATTTGAGCAATTTCACGCGACAACTTAGGTGCATGACAAGCTTCACTATCCAATTGTTCTTTTGATTGAGCGGTACCGTCTAAAATCATTTGCACCGTATGACAGAGAGTTTGAGCGCCGATGACCATCATGCGATCGTGCAGCTCTCCCGTCGTTTCATCAGGGCCAATGGATATTGCAGTTCTTTCGATGACATCTCCGGTATCAATATGTTCATTGATAAAAAAAGTCGTTACTCCCGTTTCATGCTCCCCATTAACCACCGCCCAATGAATGGGTGCAGCACCTCTGTACTTGGGCAATAACGAACCATGCAGATTGATGGTCCCCAGTGGAGGCATTTTCCAAACCACTTCAGGTAGCATGCGAAAGGCAACCACAACAAAAAGATCTGCTTGCCAATTGGATAATGAAGATAGGAAATCCGGATCTTTTAATTTAATGGGCTGGAGTGCTGGTAAATGATGATTGTCCGCAAATATTTTGACAGCACTTTGTTGTACTTTTTGACCACGACCAGCTGGTTTATCAGGAACCGTAACAACACCCACAACATTGAATTTGGCATTGACCAAAGCCTGTAAAGAAGTTACAGCAAACTCCGGTGTCCCCATGAAAACGATTCTTTTACTATTCATTGTTTTCGAAATAAAAAAACGACCTTTCGGTCGTTTCATGTTCTTTTCGTTGATTCTTAATCAATCAGAATTTCATTCAATTCTAGGATATTGCCTCTGAATTCATTGTAGTCTACATTACCCGCAATACCGGTTAAACGGTGACGATCTGTTTTTTGCCAAAATGTCCAATTGCATCCTGGAGGGTTTTTTCTGTAATCTGCTATCCAAAGATGGTACTCATCGCTCAGCACTGTCTCTAAATGTTCATTGTACATTCTGCAGGGGCAATAGATGATAGGCTTAACACCCAAAGAATCTTCAATCAAATCTACCCATTGCTTTACGTTTTTAGATATCCAAGCTGAGTTAGGCATTTCCTTTTTAAACTCAACATCTAAAACTGGTGGCAAATCCCCTTTTTCAATATGAGCGGTTTTCAGAAAATGCAGAGCCTGATCTTTTCCGGAAGTGGTGTAAGAAAAGAAATGATAGGAACCCACCTTTATATCACGCTTTGCAGCTTCGAACTTGTATTTGTGGTACAAGCGATCAACATGAGTCGTGCCCTCTGTAGCCTTAAAGAAAATGAAGAAAGGTTTGTCACATTCAATTTGGTCCCAATCAACTTTTGATTGATGGTGAGACAAATCAATTCCCCAAACTAGTGCAGTGGTGTCCAAAAGCGAATCTATTGGATTTTGAATGTTCTGATTGGCTTCATCTGAAACCATTGAAGTATTACCAATGAACAAAACTGCCATTGACAAAACATAACCTAGAGCTGCAATCCACTTTTTCATATCCTAAACAAGTTTAAAAATAAACAATCTTTCCTACTTTTCAAAGCAATGAAAAAAAAAGCATAAAATTGCCTTAGGGTCTACATAGTTTTTCACAATGAGTTAGTGAATAGCAAATCTCAATGAAAATAATGGAGTAGATTTGATAAAACCAATCCTTGCACAGCATGTATTCTAAAATTAAATACTGGAGAGTAGCTTCAATCATTGCGATCATACTAAGTCTTTCATATAATACAAATGCACAACTGGTAATCAACGAGGCATCCAACAAAAACTTCAGTCAGTTATTGGATGAGGACTCTGAGGCTGAGGATTGGGTTGAATTATATAACAATGGATCAGATCCTATCAACCTCAATGGATACGTTTTGAGTGACAACAATGATTTCAACACTGGTTTTGTTTTTGGTCAATTCATCCTACAACCAAATGAATATCTCATTGTATTCTGCAGCGGAAAGAATAGGCAATTTGCAGAGCCATTCACTTTTGTTCATGGCATGGATGGATTCATTCCTCAGAATGGTTGGAATAACCACAATTTTAGTACACCCTATCAGTGGGACGGTGTAAGTAATTTGATTGTTAATACATGCTCGTATAGCAATACTGGCTATACCATCAACAGTATTTTTAATCAAACTTATACAACATTTCCGAGCACTGTTGTCACTTTCCAAGATGGAGGGGATGGTGCTTGCGGAGCTCAAACGGGTGATTTACATAGCATAAGACCCGTGATGAAAATCAACGGTAACGTTATAGGCAATTATGATTATGTAAACGGAACCACGGACTATCCAGCACCTTACGGAAATTGGTATTGGGCCGCTAGGAATCAATTTATGCTCCGAGCAGATGAGTTGATTGCTGCAGGAATTGCGCCTGGGGAAATACAACAAATTTCTTTCGATGTTAACTACACTGATCCCACTGTATACACCTACTTCAATATTCAATTGAAGCAAGTTGGTCAAACAGAAATGACCAATCAGTTCATCAACAATGAAGGAGCATATTTTCACACCAACTTTGGGTTGAGCTCTTCTGGTGATTCTCTTTACCTTTTCAATCCACAGGGACAATTGGTGAATGATTTTTATGTGAACTGTCCAACTTACAATGTAAGTCAAGGACGAATTCCCAATGGCGTTGGCAATGAGCTAACCTTCAGCACTCCCAATCCAGGTGATTTTAACAGCAACGACGTCATCGTTAACGGCATGGCTAGTTCACCGATTTTCTCTGAAAATTCTGGCGTGTATAGCGGTTTATTGGCCATTGACATCTATGACACCAATCCCAATGGGTCTGAGATACACTACACAACCAATGGAAATGAGCCAACGGTCAATGACAATTTGTGGTCAGGCAATTCTATTCCCATTTTTCAATCTACTGTGTTAAGAGCCAAATCTTTTGTTACTGGTATGTTGCCAAGTGAAATGACAAGTTCTAGTTATTTGATCAATGTCAATCATTCCACCCCTATCGTTAGTGTCACTACGGATGCTACTAATCTGTATGGCGCAAGTGGCATATTTGACAACTGGTGGGAAGATTGGGAGAAGTATGCCCAAATGGATTATTTTGATTCCACGGCGCAGCACCAATGGGTATTTTCAAGACAAGCTGCCATGCAGATTGACGGCGGTGCGGGAGGAAGTAGATCCCATCCGCAACACAGCTTTCGATTAGAGTTCGCGAAATCAATTTTCAATGAAAATCCAGTATTGCTTCCCCTAATACCTCATCAGCCGGAAAGAGCGGACTACGACAGACTCTACTTCAGAAACGGCAGCAATCAATGGTTGCAGCTTCCATACAAAGATGCCGCGCTAACAGAAATGACCACAAGAGCCAACCATGGCTACCATTCCACCATGCGACCGGTCAGTGTATATCTCAACGGTCAATATTTTGGCTTGTATGAAATGCGGGAGAAATTAGATGAAGAATATTTCAAACACCAGGACAACGGATCCAAAAGCAGCATGGACGTTCTGTCCTTGAGCTATTGGAATGGCGGAGTGTTGCGCGCAACAGCTGGTGACGTGAGCAATTATTGGAATGACGTGGGTTACGTTTGGGGGTTGGATCCAAACGCTCCAGATTACTTGACAACAGTTGATTCCATTTTTGATATGACTTACCTCACTGACTATATTATCGGAGAAACCTATGTAACCAATTATGATTGGCCATACAACAACATTAAAATTCACCGCAGTGACTCTACCTTTAACAAATGGAGATTTGCAACCATTGACCTAGAATTGAGTTTACAACCCAATGGTTGGAGTGATTGCAATTCCAATGGTTTGGAACATGCTATGGGAAATGGCCAAGACAATCCGTTCATCAGACCATGGTGGCAAAGTTTAGCCAATCCGCAATACCGGAGATACTTCATCAATCGTTATGCGGATGTATTAAACTCAAGTTATCGTATTGAAAGATTATTGGATGTGGAAAATAATTTCTTCAATATATGGACTCCTGAGATGCCCAATGAATATCAACGCTGGGGAGATCCTTGGAATGTTGGCGGTTGGATGCAAGACTATTACAATCGTCATTTACAAATGCGAGAAGAGCTGCTGTGCAAGTCTCAGAGCATAAGAGGACAAATACAAGGCGTTATGGGTCTAGGCGCTCCGCGAGAGATAACACTAAACATTGAACCTTCCGAAGCTGGTGAAATTCATCTGAATACATTGAACATTTCAGACAGCACCTGGAGTGGGTTTTACTTTGAAGATGTAGACATCGATCTTATGGCCAATGCCAAGCCAGGCTATCAGTTTAGTCATTGGGGACTAAACAATGTGATTGAGGATACGCTTAGTGCATTTTGGAACGGTCTTGTAAGTGAGGATAATTTGGTTTTTACTGCGTATTTTGAAGAGGACACAACCTTAGTAAATCCGGTATCAAATATTGATTTTGCGTCCGTTCAATTGTATCCTAATCCATCAAGTGATGTTATTCATATCGTCTCAAAATCTGCAAGTAACCATGCTCAAATCTTTAACGCTTATGGTCAAGAGATAATAACGAAGAATTTTTTGGGTAACATAACTAATTTGAATATCTCAGATTTAAGCAATGGTTTGTACATAGCTGTTATTACAGATAGCCGGAGTGGCTTCATTAACACGTTAAATTTCATAAAAAAATAGCATTCCAATACTTGTATACTTGCCTTTTTAAAATCCTAAAAAAAACTCAACTAGAAATCTGATTTCTGTTAAGCTGAACTAAAATAAAAGCATCCTAACAAATCAAGTCTATTGGGATTTTTCGCGACGATATTTATTGCTTAATTTATTGTTGTCATTCAATGCAATGGAGATGACTTCCAATCTACCACTCTCTGAGGTATTTAATCGGCATTTTTGTTCAATCCATTCCAAAGCAATTAAGACTTCAGATGCATAATCTTCCGGTTGGCTGCACAAAAATTTCAACTGTGATGGGTCAGCACCAGCTATATTCTCAACCAAATGCCAATAATCATCTATTGCATACCCGTTAGTTCGGGTATTATACTTTAACAACATCGCTCTCATTACATCGTCAAGTGACTTCTCACCGGATGTTGATTTGATTATGAAAACATCGGTAAGAAATGCCAATAGCGCTCCTTCATTATAAATAGACACTTTTCTTCCCGGAGTACCTTTTATATATCCATCTACCCAGGTATCAATGGAACTGTCTAAAAGAGATGATGAAAATCTTCCAGGATTATTCAAGTGCGTATTGAGCCAATCCAAAATGCAACTAACCATTTTCTCCCAAGACCAAACACCAGATTGCCACAATATCAATTCACCGTAATAGGTAGTTATCCCCTCTGTGATAAAGCCAGTAGCACTGTATTGGGCTTGAGTATAGTCGTATGGCAGCAAGTCTATTGGTCGGCTATATTTTACATTCCAAGTGTGAAACAACTCATGAGATGATATTGATAAAATTTCATCATAAAAAACCTCATCAGTAACATCACCTTGGCCCATCACAATCATTGTAGCGTTACAATGTTCTACCCCGTGACGCATTCTATATGGTGTGAAAATAAAGATATAATGATAATCCTTTACTGGAAATCCATTCATCATTCTCACTTGAAACTCCGTGAATTGAATCAAGGATGAATAATCACCTTCGCGCCAAGGCTTTGGCAGTTGACCAATGCTATGGCAATTGAATTCTATTCCTTCCGAAATCCATTGAAACTTTGAAATTACGGGAGCTAAGACAAAGGGACTATCGGCTAATTGATCAAAGTTACTGGCTTCCAAGTAATACTTTCCCAAGTCTTTTTTTACAGCAAGCCCCCCTGCATAATGCCAATTGTCATTTAGGTCAACAGTCAATCCAATGGGTACATTTTGTTTTTGCATTACAAAACAAAACAAATTAACCGGATTGACATAAAACAAATCTTCTGATAAGAAACTACTTCCCGCATTGAGCTCGTGTATGCACCATTCATAGGAAACATGAATCGTTTGATTCATACCAGACTCTATTCGCCAGTGATTGGGCTGCGTTTTTTGAACATTCACTGGCTCAATGCAACCAATGACTTTAAAATTCCTAGACCACTTTACAAAATTGCCGGGTTCATATCTTCCTGGTCTCCAATGAGGGAAATACAAATCCGACACTCCTTTGTCGACATTGATTTCAAGCGAAATATAAAAAGCTTTTTCGGGATCCGTTTTTGATCTTGAAATGAAATACTTGTTCATCTTTAATAGTTTGGAATCATCGCGCCAGATGGTCTACTAACATTGATGATATCACAGATGATTGGAGCGATATCTGTAATGGACAATTGATCCGAGCCTAGAATCTTGTACATATCCTCAGGTAAATTCCAGGCCCAATAATTTCCAAAAATAATGAATGGAACATGGGTGTCGTATTCATAACCTGAACCATGTGTTGTCCCCTGTTTGCCATATTCAATCCAACCTGGTTTCAAAACATAAATCACATCACCGGACCTTTCTTGATCAAAACCCAATTGCACTCTTTGACTAAAATCTTCACGCAAAATTTGATAGGACAATTCCGCATGTGTAAATGCTGATTGAACACCTTCAAAAGAACAGGCCCAAATGACGACCTCTTGCTGAATTGACTTCAAAGACAATTTTTTCTGCTCAATAAATGCTCTGTTCAAAAAAATATTCTGATTGGATTCATTGATAATCCAGTCACCTGAACCATATTTCTCAATCAACTTGTTTTCCAAATATTCTTCCAATTTGTCAGAAACAAAATTCCCTGCCGACAATTTGCGGTCCATCATCATGGCTGGATTATTGGCCGCCCCATGATCTGCGGAAAGAAAAATAAGATAATTGTCTCTGCCAACAATGGAGTCTAAGTAATCAATAAAATTACCCAAATCTCTGTTTAATCTGAGGTAAGTATCTTGCGTCTCTTTGCTGTGTGGACCAAACTGATGCCCGACATAATCCGTTGCAGAAAAGCTCATGCACAACATATCCGTGTTTTCTGCATGCATTCCAAGGCGCTCTCCTTGGATGGCCGCCTTTGCAAATTCAATGGTCATGGAATTTCCAAATGGTGTTGCCTTTAACAAATCATACTGATTATTAAGATTAGCCAATTCAGAAAGTTTGTAAGGGAAAACAGGTTTTATCATCCCTTTAAATGGAGCCTCATATGGATTGTTGTCTGGTAAACTTTCATTGTAAATGCTGTCTGGATAAAGTAGATTCCATTCTTTTTTCAAGGCCTCTGAGCCAAAACCTATGGCATTAAAATCTTTGACCCATTTTGGTAAGTCTGACAAGCCATACCAAGATGATGTAGCCCACACATCTTCCTTACCTCCAATGTACCAATAGGCAGCATCTGCAGAACGCCCGGCGGGTAAAATGGCTCCTCTGTCCTTTAAACTTATTCCAATAACCTTGGAAGCTCCATTGGACAATAATTTCAATTCATCACCAATGGTATTGGATTGCAGGTGAATCGGAGACATCCGTCCAGCATCACTTTGCGTACCTATTCCTGTGACGTTGGTATCCTTTGCGCAATATTGCAAAGCATTTCTCCTTTTATCATACCAGTCATTGGCTATGATTCCATGTGTAGCTGGTGTCGTACCCGTGAAGATGCTGGCATGCCCGGGGCCTGTGTAAGTAGGAACATAATTGTAATGGGTATTGGGATTTGAAAAACCTTCAAAAATCAAACGCGGAAATCCTTTGGGATCCAATTGAAAATCTTGTTCAAAGCGCTGCAAATATTCATATCGCATTTGGTCAACTGTTATTCCAATTAACAACTTTGGGCGTGAAGGCAACTCTGTTTCTCTTATGGCATTGGCTATATCGTTGGCCTCCTCATATGAAAAATCTTCAACATTGGAAACATACATCCTTGACTTACAAGACAACAATGCTAGACCTAGGAAAGAAAAATAAAAGATTTTTTTCATGTACCAAAAATACATGAAGAACTTTGTTGCCAAACGAAATCTTTAGGATTGGGAAAGAAGATTTTTCAATTGTGATCGCAACTGAAAATCCTCTTCAAATACTGAAATGGCCTTTAATACTGATTGATTTAAGAAATCAGGTTCCCAAGGCTTTCCTACATAACGAAACAACTCCATGTTATGCAAAACTTTTAAAACGTTATCAACCTCCGCTTGGCCAGTGAGCATCATTTTTTTGCATCGGGGACAGATCTCGTGGGCCTGAATGAGAAAGTCTGAACCCAAAAGACCCGGCATAAGGTAATCAGATATGATTAAAGCCAATGGTTGGTGAACATCTGAACTCAGTTGTCTAACCAACTCCAACCCTTCATGTCCACTTGAAGCGCGTTCGATAATTATATGATCAGGCAAAACACGCTCTAATTGAATACGAAGGACCTCAAGAATAAAGGCATCATCATCAACCAACAATATGGAAAACTGTTGAACCATTTCTATTGGGATTGATTAACCTTCAACGCATCATTTACAACATTCACCAAATCCTGTTCATTCCAAGGCTTCATCATTACTTTATCGATAGTATGATTCTCAACTAATGCCATTGCTTTTTCCTCTTGCAATTGTCCTGAAAGAACTACCACTTGAATTTTAGAATTAATAGCCTTAACATGCTGAGCCAATACATCGCCATTCTTGGAAGGCATAATCCAATCTGAAATGATCACAATGAGCTCAACTCCGGTTGACGTAATGTCATCAATAACAACTATGGCTTCATCAACATTTTGAGCAAATTCTAACAAATGCGTTTCGCCAAAATGGCGTTCCAATTGAATTCTCAATGAGTTCAATACCAAAATATCGTCGTCTACTGAAAGGATTGCGGTTTTCATTCTTCCTTGATTTTTGGCAAAGTAACAATAAATCGTGTTAAACGCTCATCACTCTCACAAACAATACTTCCTCCTTGCTTTTCCATAATTTTACGCACGATGTTCAAACCTAAACCTGTTCCCTCTCCTCGCGCCTTTGTGGTAAAGAATGGTTCAAATATTTTACCGACTATTTCAGCTGGAATCACAGGGCCATCATTGGCCACAATAATAGAGTGATTCATTTCTGTTTCAACATACTCGAATGCTATCATGCAATTGTTTCCTGAAGCTTGCAAGGCATTATTCACAAGATTGGTCCACACCTGAGACATCTCCTCTGCCAATCCAAAACAAACAATATCATCGGGTATTGAATTAACTACCCTTGAACCTTGCTTAATCTTGTTCCACATAATGGTCAGCACAGTCTCTACGTTCTCTTTCAGGTTGAAGTTGGACTTTTGTGAAGATAAATTCCCATGAGCAAAACTATTGAGAGCCTTTACCACTTTGCTCCCTTGATCTGAAGACGCCGTTGTGGTATTAATGCTTCGGAGTATGAGAACAAAGTTCAAGCTTAACTGAAAAATCTGTTCTGCCTTTTCCAACTTCATCCACTGCTTAATCTCACTATCTATCGTAAAAATACCTTTCTGCACCAACATTCTGGCCATCTTCGTTTTTAGTCGTTCCAGCAACTCTAAATCCTGCATCTGTGCAACAACTTTTTGAATGTACTGTCTTTCCTCAGCTGTTGACAAGTTAATGATCTGAGCTCTTTCGTACAATTTAATAGCCAGGACCAATTCGGATGGATCCATTTGCGCGATGAGCTTCATTACTCCATCAGTGAACAAGTACTTCAAGTTCTCACCTGAAGCCTTTATCGCTCCCAAAGGCGTATTAATCTCATGCGCAATACCCGCTATGAGCATACCTAAAGTTGAAAGCCTCTCTTTGCTGACAATCTCAGACTGGGCCAGCTTCAAATCAGCCAAAGATTGCTCAAGCGCATCCGTTTTATCTCTTAGCTGGGATTCAGCGTTGGTAAGCTGACTAACCAAATGAGATAACTTCTCCTCATTCTGTTTTCTCTCTGTTATGTTGTGGAGATAGGCCCTGAGAATTTTCTTTTCCTCAAGCATAAACAAATTGATTTCAAATATCAAACCGTGATAATGAAACTCACCTTTTTCATGCTCCGTTTGCAGATCGTCAGAGGTAATATTAAAAGTCAATAACAACTCTTCAAAAGGCAAATTCAACAAGTCTCCCAAAATTCTTTTAGCTGCCGGGTTTACATAGCTGAGGTTGGCATTTAAAAGATCAAACTCAATAACCGGATTGGGATTTTGCTCGGGGAACAACGCGAGATTAGCTATGTGCTTGGTTTTTTCTTCAACCGCTTTTTCAAGACCTTCATTGATGGCTCTGATTTCTGCTCGAGAATCCTCCAGAAGTTTCACGTATCGCTCACGCTGAAACTCCATCTCTTTGCGCTCAGTAATATCATTCTCTACAGCCATGTAGCCAGTTACATCCTGTTTAGCATTTTTCAGCGGAACAATGTTAATAGACAACCAATATTCGTTTCCTGTTTTACCTCTATTGAGCAATTCAGCCCAAACAGAATTCCCGTTTGCAAGAGCCGCATTTATTCTCTCTATTTCCTTTCTATCTGTTTTCTCAAACTGAAACATTTTTGGAGACTGCCCAATCAACTCATCCATTTCATAACCAGTAATGCGCAAAGCACTTTCGTTAACCCACTGTATCCTTCTATCTTTATCCGTAATTATAACAGCATTAGAAGTCTTCTTAGCCACAAGTGACAATACACTAAGCTCTTCTTGAGCTTGGATTTGTTCCGTGATATCCTGGAGCACTCCGGCCAACTTAAAGTCATTGGTTTGTGAATCCTGCACAAATTCCCCAATGCATTTGACCCAAATAATTTCTTGATCACTTGGACGGCGCAATCGAAAATTCAATTCAAAGCGTCCTTTGGATTGAAAAGCACTTTGAAAAGTTTGCTCGACATCTTCTAAATCCTCTGAAAAAACTATGGCCATAAAATGGTCGTAGTCATTGATAAAATCAGATTGTATTCCAAGAACTTTATTCAAATTATCACTTCCAACCCAAGTATCATTTTCCAAATTGTATTCAAAACTGCCTAACTTAGAGATGGTTTGTGCAACATTCAAATCCTCCAAAGCTTTAAAAAGATTGTTGGTTCTGAGTTGAACCTCCTCTTCCAACCCAGCGGTCAGTTGATCATTGGTTTCTTTCTGTTCCTTTAATGTTTGAGAAAGCGATAACAGTGAATCTTGAAGTGAAATGAGCTCCTTGGCTTGATAACTATTCTTAGACTCCTTCAATAAAAAATCACCCTGTTGCAGAGCAATTGCATTTTCCTTCACCAACTTGATGGGGTCCGTGATAAGATTGGCCAAATAATAAACGATAACCAAAATAACAGCCGCGATAAGGGTTAAGAAAAGAAAAATTGGTCGATTCATGGCACTTACATCCTTTTTCAAATCCGCTCTGCTGATGGTTAAGGCTACGTAACCCTTCATGCTTGGATGGGAAAAAGGATGTTCTATCGTTAAATACCGCACTGTATCCAATTCCATTTTCTCATGATCTACTGAATCTGGAATAGTTAGGTAAGATACCGAATTACTTGAGTCAATTTGAGCGATGGATACTGCCTTCAACTCGGCATCCGCTTGCAAGTGATTTATAGTTTTAGTCAATCCGGGAAAATCGTCCCTATCCAAACTCAACTCAACGCTTAGTGCTAATGTTGAAGCTTGTTGCCTCAATTCTGCCATTTTATACTCACTAAGCAAAGCTCTTTGCCTTGAAGGGTAGTACATGGCCAACACCCCTATCAATACCAAAACAATCACCGTGTATGGCAACCAAATCTGAGTAAATATGCTTGATTTAAACTTCATTAATTAGTCACAGAGATCTGGAGATTGGACGGAACAATGCTCTTCTTCTCTGATGATAGAACTCCAATAGCACCCGGGGTTCTTTTAACGAAGTCCACCATCTCTTGTTCCGCATCAAAAAAGTTCGGTGATTTGGCCCTTCCTTGAAACACCAAAGACAACCAAAACTTCTGAACTTCTTTTATTGACTTGTTGTAAACTTTTGTAAAAACTTCTTGAGCCTTAGCAGACTTGGTTCCTGGCAAACAAATCACCACTGCCTTTCCATTCTTCCAAAATGTTTCCTTACCTGTAAAAACACGTTGCATTTTTTCATTGGTCAAAGTACTTGTCCCTATATCATTGCCAAAAAAGACAACATTCTGTGCAAGCCCAATTTGAGCAAAGGCCCAAAATAAAGCCAACAATACCCATTTATACACTCTAGAATCCATAAGCCAACTGGAATTTAAAGTCATAACGTTCTGCATGTAAAGCCCCATGATGGTTCAAATGATTATCGGCAGCAATTGTTCTTTCAATTTGAAATTTGATATTGCAAGTTTCACTAAACTCATACTTGTAGCCAACTGCGGTTTTCAATTGTTTTCCAGGAGCTGCATGAAGATCATTATCTGCTATGTGCATGTAATCCGCAACGGCATATATCGTGTTTACATCTCTAATTCTAACACCTAGATAATTAAAAGATGAAAAATTCTCAGCCTTTCCTAAACTATCTGTGGTGTTTACCCCGTAGCCAGTTTCACTCATGAACTCATACTTCTCAGTAAACCGTTTGACGGATAAACTGTACAGTTCAAAATTCAATGCGCCTTTGTATCCACTGTTGTAAGATGAATGCCCGCTATGCACGCCAGGCTTGTTGGTAGGCATATAATCATTGTAATAACTTGCTCCAATACGGGTGTACTCATCTGGCCTGATGTGCATACCGAGCATTAATGCCTTGTTAGTACTAGAGTCATAAACATCCGTTGAGGAAATTCCATTGCCAACAACCACGTCATATCCAAAGTTGAGCTTACCTAGATACTGTCCTCGGAGAGAAACACCTGAAGTATGAACTGGAACCATGGAACTAAAAAAAGTAGGCCGATCAATGGTTGGGAAAAATAGTCGACCGTGGTGATATTCATCATTCCAAGTATTTACAGGGGTGTGTATTTTTCCGAGAATTATGCTGTGATTCCCAAAATAATCCCACTTCATCTGCGCACGTTCAATACTCGGAGCAAACTTAGCTGATGTAGCGGCATCATACTTCACAACGGTTTCTCCCAAAAAACCAATTCTATCGGTGAGTTTGGCTGTCACAAAGAAATCCTGCTCCCCGAGAGAAAAATAGGAGTTTTTTTCATTGTCAAACTTATCTAAATTGTACTGGATGTGTCCATACATTTTTAAATCTATGTTGCGGTCTGTTTGAGCAAACATCATTTCTGTTTGCATCAGAACACAACATAAAAATATGATTCTCTTCATAACTTCATTCATTTATTCAAATATACTTTATTTTCACACTTTCATCAGTAATAAAATGAGGCTGTAATGGTTTTGTTCCAACCATTGGTCTCCCAATCCCACAACTGCATTTTTTCACGGTATAGGCCCAAAGAGATGTCTGCAGCATGCCCAGAGCCCAGCTGAAACTCAAACCCCGCTTGAAGGCCTGCTCCCATTCCAGTAGTTGTTCTTGGAACATATCCATAAGTTTGGTTAAAATTATCTCCCCCAATAAACAAATCATAAGACCTGTCTGCGATATAGGCTTTGTTGCTCACCACTTTAATTCCTGTTAGACTGATACCCGGTTGAATAAAAAAATCCAAGCCTTGATTTATTTCCCATCCTTGTCTGTATCCCAAGACCATCTGAAAACGTTGTTCATTTCCTTCTATGGTGAATAGCCGAATATCCTGTTGAGCATTCTGTTGAGCTGTAGTTCCTTGAAAAATAATCGAGTACTTATCTACCGTCTTTATTCTTGTGGTTAAGAATTGAAATACAAATGAACTATATCGATCCAATCTGTAACGCAAATCCAATCCCAATGCAATTGCAGGACTGTAACGCATAGCTGTTGGATAGGCATAATTGTCATAGAAATCAGGAAATGAAAAACTACTCGATCCGTAGTAGCTATTGATGTATTGCGTCTCCAAAGGATTCCAATTGATTCTCTCCTCTATTGACATAGCCCTAACACCCGCAAAATTAGAACCCTGCTGCAACAACCCCGAACCATTGTAAAAATTAGCCGTAGTATCAGATGCAGAGTATGCTCCAATACGCAGACCAAAAGAAAAACCTCGGTAATAGTCCTCTTGCGCCTTTGAACAAATTGGACTTATTATCAACATTAGTAGTGCTATTCTTGTTTTCATTCTCATTCCTTATTCTATTTGCGTCCTAAAGTTAAGCATAATGCGATTTGCCATCACTGATATTGAAACCGTAGGTAGTAAACCTGGCCAAGGTACAATTATCGAGATTGCCATTTGCATCCACGATGGTGAAAAAGTCATTGACAAGTACGAAACGCTTATTAATCCAGAAAAAAAAATCCCACCGTTCATTGTTTCCCTTACGGGTATCAATGATAAAATGTTACAACACGCCCCATTATTTGAGGATGTTGCAGATGAGATATTTGATTTATTAAAGGATTGCGTGTTTGTTGCGCACAATGTGAACTTTGATTACAACTTTGTTAAAGCTGAGTTGGACGCCGCTGGCTTTCAGTGGAAACCCGAGAAGCTATGCACGGTGAGGTTAGCGAGAGCATCATTTCCCGGTCACCGCAAATATGGATTGAGCTCCATGTGCGAATTGTTTGATATCCCCAATTTTGCAGCACACAGAGCAATGGGTGATGCACAAGCCACAGCCATTTTATTTGACAAATGCATAGAGGAACATGGCTTCACCATTATTAATGACATGCTCAAATTAGGAAGTGGAGATTCTTTTTTACCCAATCACATTCCCAACGAGGAGTTTCAGCAATTGCCAACCACCGCTGGAATCTATTTTTTCAAAAATGAAAAAGGCGAACACCTTTACATTGGTAAAGCCTTGAATATTAAAAAACGTGTTCGTTCACATTTCAATCCTGACGGAGGAGAAAGGCAACAGTTTTTTTTACGTGAGATTGCGCACATAGAATTTCAAGAGACCGGCACTGAGTTATTGGCCTCATTGATGGAAGATGCCGCAATCAGAAAGCACTTTCCCAAATACAACAAAGCCCAAAAGAAAAAGGCTCATCCTTTTCACTTGATTTCTTTTTATGATCAAAAGGGAATTCATAGATTACAAGTTGTCAAGGGTAAAACAGCCCAAAGCATCCATAGTTTTCCATCCATGAAAGCTGCTTATCAATGGTTGAACACTTTGAAAGAAGAACACAACATTCAAGGCAGATGGATTGGGTTGCACAACTTTCAAGGAGAAGAATTGCAAGAAGAAATATCCGTTCACAATCAAGCCTTGGAGAATGCGCTTCAAACCATGATTGCCAAGCAGCCATCCTATTTGGTCATTGGTCGTGGTAGAAAAGACAACGAAAAATCCTTTATTTGGGTAAAGCGGGGAAATTTAAAGGGCTATGCGTTTGTAGACAGTGACCAACGTATCGAACATGAGGAGGAGTTAGATTGGATTATTCAGCCACTACCCTCTTCTGAAATCACGCCTTACTTGCTGAGATCGCATTACGAAAGCCCTAAGCAATGCTACATCAAAACTTTTTCTGATCCGCTTTTGGAATGCGATAAATTGTGATTTTCTCTAGTGAATTAACGGGATTCAATTGATTTAAAAAACGATCAAAAAAACCAGGCTCGATGGTTGTACAATAAGTCAAATGAGGAAACTTGCTTTTCCAACTTTTCACTCTCTGATCCAAATCAACATCATCATAAAATAAAATGTAATTGGGATAACTTCTGCGATGAACGTCGTTTTTAAATGTAGAATCCAAGACATGGAATAAGCCGATGGTCTCTTCTAAATTTTGATGCTTTCCAAACGTATAGTATTCGTCCCAAACATCAGCATAAAAACGAGGAGCCAAAGGAACACTCTCACGATGGGCATGTTCCTGAATGAAATTCTGTGCATCACCAAACTCATACAAAGCATGCATACTCTCCACCCTGGCCCTCTTGGGATAAATACAGCTGGCGCCAATGAGCAATATTGCATTGACACCCCAAAAAAACTTCCAACTTCTGTTGATCCAAAGTTTTGTTTCCCAATTTTTCCACTCTACCCACCTATACCATCCTATAACTCCCGTCACCAACAATAACGGAAGTACTGGAAACAAAAAACGTTCTTGCTTATTGGGAAAAACCAAGTGAAAAATTGTAAATACCAACCATGCCATCCAAACGCCCCAGTATTCAGAATGTCTAGGTTTCAAACCTTCTTGACGCCTAATGAAGGGGGTTAATGCACCCCAAAAAACAAACAAACTTACCGGAGGTAAAATAAAATAGGACAACCAAGACAAGTAGGCCCATGGTGAATTGGGAAACTCGCCTGCATGCTGTGCATTGTATTCAAAATAGCCCAACACATGTTGGAAAGGTCTTCCTCCCCAAAGCAGTACATCATCTATTTGTGAAAGAAAAAAAGCAAAACCCGCAGCACCTGCGACAATAAAAAACTTTCGCCACTCCTTCATGAAAATAGCTGTAAGTCCCCATCCGATGGGAATCCATGCATTC
Organism: uncultured Chryseobacterium sp.; assembly: GCA_964576575.1. Lineage (GTDB taxonomy): Bacteria > Bacteroidota > Bacteroidia > Flavobacteriales_D > Sanyastnellaceae > CAMCTV01. The sequence goes on along the minus strand of CAZNVU010000043.1, from coordinate 1,182 downwards.
TGAAAACGCAGTCCAACGGCTATACCCAACATCAAACCGCCCAGAACCCACCGTGATTTTTTTACTGTAGTAATATAATACAAACCACCAATAATGACGGGTTGGCTCACTACTTCCACCAAGTTGCGAACGGCGTTCATGGGCATCAGTCCCAAAAAGGCCATTAACAAAGCGGCTGTAACCGCCGTGTTTTTGTTTGAAAGCCGGAGTGTAAGTTGAAATACGTAATAAACCGAAAGCAAGGACCACAATCCATGAATAATGCGCATGACCAACTGCAAATACTGAGGATCCTCCAAACCCATAAAATAAAGGGCCTGGTAAATAACAAAAAGCAATCCGTTGTATAAAAAACTAAATGCTTGTGGCGCTGTTTCTGTATTTCCCCAACCTGGAATCCAATCACCCGTGTTGAATCCATTGGCCCAGGAGCCTGCTATTTCAACCGTTAAAAAGTGATCATCTACCATCAAGTAACCCGGAGAGAAGAAGGCCGCAAACAAGCGAGCCAACAAACCGCCCAACAAAATAACTTGTAGCGGCTGATAATTCCACCATGAAACAAAGCTATTGCGCCACAGTCCCATCTTTTTATACTTGAATAACTCCGGTTCGGTAAGGAGGTGTTGGCTGACCCAATGATGCTGCTTGAATGCCCATGCTGATCCACTTCCGCGTATCCACTGGATCAATTACTGCATCCAACCACAAACGTGCAGCAGCATAGTAGGGTGTGGTTTGCTCATCGTACTTTGATTTTATCTCTTGATACAATGCGTCTTCTTCCTCTTTTGTAATTAACTCTCCTTTTGCTTTTTTAGCAGCCGTCTCAATTTGCAATAGAACCTTAGCGGCTTGAGCTCCTCCCATCACAGCCACTTGAGCCGTTGGCCATCCAACTATCAATCTTGGATCATAGGCCTTCCCGCACATCGCATAATTTCCCGCGCCATAACTGTTGCCCGTGATGATGGTAAACTTGGGAACAACACTATTGGCTTGGGCATTGACCATTTTTGCACCGTCTTTGATGATGCCGCCATGCTCAGATCTTGAACCCACCATAAACCCAGTAACGTCTTGTAAAAAGACCAAAGGAATATTTTTCTGGTTACAATTCATGATAAATCGGGCGGCTTTATCGGCGCTGTCGCTGAAAATAACACCGCCCAACTGCATGCC
>CAZNVU010000042.1:0-19966 GCA_964576575.1 uncultured Chryseobacterium sp. | reverse complement strand
GGGGCAATTACAATAGTACAGTTTCGCTCATGCTATTGCATTATTTCTGATCTTTCCATTCTTTGGGCCAATCTACTTTTCCTGTTGCAGTTTTTTGAAACGATAGCCAAGGCCCTTCCCAGATTAGTTTGTTTTCACCCATCCAAGTATCTATCTCATTTCGTAAATTACGGATGGCCACTTTGGCATTTTCTCCCGGCATAGCAGACTCTGTGTTCAACAAAGCATACGGTGTCCACCAATGACCACTGATGACTTTGCTATCGTCTTGAATACCTTTCAATCCTTCTTTGAGGAATACTTTCAGCATTTGCTTTTCCCAAGATTTATCCAAGGAATCTTTTAGGGTTTTCATTGGTTTTAGTATGCTGTCTTGATGGTACTTCATAGCGTCGATTGTCCATTGCGCAAGGGCTTTGGCCTCATTGATTTTTTCCAATTCATCTCCAATCTTAATCATTTCTTTTTTCCATTCCTCGTAAAGATTTTTTTGTGCTTTGTAATGGTCTGGATTGAATTTCATCCTTGGGTCGTATTTGATGCTCCAAAGAACACTGTCTTTTTCTTTTCCCCATTCTACAACAGCCCAATATTCACCTGGCTCCACTTTAAAACCTCCGCCAGGTGTTTCTTTTGCTTTTTCTCTTTTCTTTCTGCTTGGATAAGCAAATCCGTTGCTATCAAAGCCCCAGTCGATTACGGTTAAGAAAGAGTCTGGTGCTTGTTCCCAGTTTCTAATGATTTCTCGGGTTCCTCCATTGATTCTGTGAACGGTTACTTTTAACTTCTGCTCTTTGTTCTTTTCATTTTGTTTTACATGACAATACATTTTTGCAGAAGACGTTTTGTTGTCACCGCTGAAGTACATGTCAGCTGGGAATCTTTGACCGTTGTGGCGTTTGTATTGTGCTTGATAGATAGGATTAACAGTGTTGTAAACGCTTAAAGAATCTTTGATTTGTTTGCCATTGGCTATCCAATCCCTGAGGGGACTGATATCATCCAATATGTAGATTGCCCTTCCAAATGTTCCAATAATCAAATCACCTTGGTCAGGATGAATTTTTAAATCTTGGGTTGCAACAGATGGATAGTTGTGTTTCCATTTTTCCCATGTTGCTCCGCGGTCTAAAGAAACAAACAACCCGTGCTCTGTTCCGCAAAACACCAATTCTGGTTGGATATGATCCTGTGCTACACTCAAACAATGCCCTGTCATGTTGTTTTTTTCTACAACATTTTCCCATTTCTTTCCACCATCTGTTGAATGGAATAAGTAGGGTCTCCAATCATTCTGACGGTAATGATTGGCTACTACCCAAATTTCTTTGGGATCGTTTTGCGACAGCACAATCTGAGGAATCCATGCCCCCTTTGGCAGACCCTTTATGCTGGCGGTGATGTTTTTCCAAGTCTTTCCGTGGTCAGTAGTCATGGAGACTTGTCCATCATCTGTTCCGACCCAAATTTCGCCTGCGTTAAAAACACTGGGCTCAATGGTGAGTATGGTACAATAGTTTTCAGCTGACGTAGCATCTGTTGTTAATCCTCCGCTGCGATAAGCATGCTGCTTGGTGGTATCGTTGGTGGTTAAATCAGGAGAGATGATTTCCCAACTCTGTCCGTTGTTTGTACTATAATGCAAATACTGGGATCCGATGTATATACCTGTTTCAATAAATGGGTCTTTGCTGATTCCGGTATTCCAATGAAAACGCAACGGCTTTCCTTCTGGGTGCACAGGTTGAACAAAATGTTCTTCACCTGTTGTAGCATTAACACGACCCATGTTTCCACCTTGTGACAAAACATAAACATAGTTTTCATCGGATGGGTCAGGTACGGCATCAAACCCATCTCCAAAATACAACTCTTGCCAGTCACTGTCTAGGATGCCATTGGAGTGCCATACATAGCCTGGTCCTTTCCAAGTGCCGTTGTCTTGTAAACCACCATAAACATTGTAAGGGGTTTGATGATCGTAATGAATATGATAAAATTGCCCGAGTGGAAGGTTGGGAATGAAGTTCCAATTTTTTCCTCCGTCTCTGCTGACGTTGAGACCTCCGTCATTGCCTTCCCACATTTCCAAGGTGTTGTTGGGGTTCCACCAAAAAGCGTGGTGGTCGGGGTGAACTCCCCAATAAGGCAGCATGGTACTCCATGTTTTTCCACCGTCAATGCTCTCAGAAACGATGCTATGAAGGTAAATGAGGTGATTGGGATTGGAAGGGTCTACATAAAATTCGGAGTAATAGAATGGTCTATCGTCTACGCCTTTATCCGTGACTAAAGTCCAATGGTGCCCACCATCTGTGCTTTTGTATAATCCTGTATTCTCACTCTCAATCATCGCATACACAATGCGTGAATCTGATGGAGCAATGGCCAAACCGATGCGACCCAATTTTCCTTTGGGCAATCCGTCTTTGTCCGTTAATTTTTTCCAGTCCTGACCACCATTGACGGTCATGTACAATCCTGATCCATTTCCTCCGGAGTTGAACTGCCAGGGTTGTCTTTGGTATTGCCACATAGCGGCCAATAATTTTTGGTCATTGCGCGGATCCATCACCAAGTCAGCGCATCCAGTAGAATCGTTGACATAAAGAATTTTTTTCCAAGACTTATTTTGGTTGTTGTAATAAAAAACACCACGATCAACATTAGGTCCCCATGCAGATCCCAAAGCTGCAGCATAAACATTGTCGGATTGGTCAATGCAGATCCTGTGAATGGACTTCGTTTCTTCCAATCCCATGCATTGCCAGCTGTTTCCTCTATCCAAAGAACGATAGATTCCTCGACCACTGGTTTGCGAGTTTCGTGGATTACCTTCTCCTGTTCCTACCCAAACAACATCGGGATGTGAAGGTGAAATTTTGATGGCACCAATGCCCAGGACTGCTTCTTTGTCGAATATGGGTTCCCACGTTGCACCGCCACTCTCACTTTTCCAAACACCACCTGAGGCGGCTCCGATGTAATACGTGTTGGTAGGATTATCTACATCAATCGCTGTAACCCTGCCACTCATAGTTGCAGGACCAATAGAGCGCATGCTCATTCCTTTGAACATTTCCAATTGTCCCCATGAGGTGATAGAAATCACCATAAGAAATCCAACAAAAATTTTTCTCATGTGTTAAAAATACGCATATCTTGCTCGAACATTGTTAAAATGAAAGTCAGCATAATCACCATTTCCTTCAATAGTGGTAAAACCATTGACGCCACCATCCGAAGCGTATTGGCCCAAGAGGATGCCGATATTGAGTACATCATCATCGATGGTGGATCAAAAGATAGCACATTGCAGATTGTCGAAAAGTACAAGCACAGAATATCACATGTTGTTTCTGAAAAAGACAACGGCATATATGATGCGATGAATAAAGGAGTGTCCTTGGCTACCGGTGAGTTGATTGGTATTTTAAATAGTGACGATACTTATGCCTATCCGACGGTTATTGCAGATGTGGTTCACACTCTTGGAGATTCAGATGCAGTTTATGCTGATTTGCAATATGTCAATGCTGAAACGGGCAAGGTAGTGCGTCACTGGAAGTCAGGATTGTATAGAAGTGGTGATTTTTTAAAGGGTTGGATGCCCCCTCATCCTACTTTTTTCTTGCGTAGAAAATACTATGATCAGCACGGATTGTATATCACAGATCAAGGAACCGCTGCCGATTATGAGCTCATGTTGCGCATGATTCATAAGCATGGAATTACGTTGTCTTATTTGCCAAAGGTAATTACACAAATGAAAACGGGTGGCGCTTCCAACGTCACTTGGAATCAACGCTGGAAGGCCAATCAACAGGATCGATTATCATGGAAGATCTATGGTCTTCAACCAAAGTGGTTTACGCTATTGCTCAAACCATTGCGCAAATTGTTTCAATTTCGGTAATGTATGGCCTAGCCTGGCATGATTCCTTTCTAAAACTGAAAAATAAGGAGGTCAATCTATCCAGAGAGTTTACTCTGGATAGATTGCTTTGTTATAATGAAATTTTTATACCGGCCCACAACATCCTGCCCGCTTGTGGATAGTAGAAGCGTTCATCAATTCTTTGCTCATAGATATAAGAATAGGTATATCCGTTGGTTACGTAGAAATTATTCAAAAGGTTGTTTACCGTTAACGTCGTCTGAATCTCGCGATTTCCTGCACTCTTGGTGTATTGCAAAGTCAAATCTTGTACTTGATATGCGGGCAATGATCGGTCAGTATTTCCGGTGTTGTCCAAATGTTGCTGACCCACATATTTCCATTGCCACATGACTTCCAGGTTATTCATGATGTTGTATTGAAGAACTACACTGGAAATGCTTCTTGGTGAAAATGCAATGGGTGTGTTTTCATGTGAGATATTCACTATTTCAAAGCCATTGGTGTAATCATATACAACCTCATTGTACGCTTGAATGCGGTGGTCAGATAATGTAAGATTCCCGTAGATTCTGAGGTTTCTGTTGAATAGTGTGACGTCTTTTGTTGCCTCTATCTCAATACCCCTTCTAAAGCTAGATGCTATATTGGTTCTTAGTGGGGCACCAACATCATTGACAGCTCCTGTTAATACCAATTGATCTTTGTATTGCATCCAGAATAAATTGACATTGAATTGGGTCAGTTTAAGTTGAGGTTTATTGCTGTTGGGATGAATTCCCTTTTGGTCAAAATCCAGTTGATTATTCACATCCAAACGTCTCCATGTCCAAGATATTTCATTGTCAAGCATGTACTCTGCCTTTGGTTTGTAATCGTTATCGATATAATCATTGCGGTTTGGTTCTTTTCCAATCCATGCAACCAACGCGCTGATTTGGTTTTTTCTATTGATGCGATAGCTTCCTCCTAGTTTGGGGTTAAAGAAAATGAGCTCATCATTCACATCATAGCCTACCAGGTCATTGTTGATTCCTGTTGTATTGTAGTTTACCCTTCTCAATTGTAGATCAGCAAAGCCATTCCATTTGTCTCTTTGGTGGGTGTATTGCACGTATCCCATTTGATCAGATTTTTGAGAATTGCCCTCGTAGTATGGTGATGAGAAATCATAGTTGGGCGTAGGTTGGATATCAATTACCTCCCCAAAATGTTTCCCAATGTATTGCATCATATAAGTTCCGATGTGCAGGGTGTTGAACTCATTCAAGAAAAGGCTTAATCTGGATGATGCTCCCAAAAGATTGTTGTTTAGCCATCTTCTCCTAATTACATCGGCACTTTCAACAAGCAGCCCATCTTGTGAATGAATAAATCCCGGTAAGTTGTAATTGGCCAATGCGGTGCCATTTTGCTTTTCCTCAAAATATCCAGCACCTCTTGTGTGGAAAATGCTGGTATGCCATTTCAGTTTTGTATTGTGATACAAAGCATGAAACTGCTGATGGTGTTGCTGGTATTGATCTACTTGGTTGGGGTGCGTATAGTAGTTGTAAGTGCGCCCTGACTCTAATAGGTTAGTGGTCTCAGCTTCCGTTAGCTCATTCCGTGCGGCAAAGTTCATCATGTCTGTTGTGTTTCCGTACAACCTTTCATGAGGTGTGCCTAACCAAGATTGATAAGTTCTTTCATTTCCACCAAAAGCGGTGAGCAAGAACTTCCAGTGTTGCGTGTTTTTTTGAAGGTCAAATTGGTATCCGTTCATTTTTGCGGAAGCACGATCAATGTATCCGTCGCTGTTGATTTGTGACAACCGGGCATTCAAAAAGATTCCTTTGGGTAGTGCAATCCGGTCAAATTGCAGTGTTTTGCGCAAACTGTTAAAACTTCCCCATTGCATGCCGTAAGAAATTTTTTGAGGAAGGTTAAGGTTTTGGTCGATGGTATTGATATGAATGGACCCGCCAAAAGCGCCTGGACCTGCAGTGCTGGGCCCTGCGCCGCGTTGAATTTGAATCTCACTGGTGCTTGAAGCCAAATCAGGGAGGTTAACCCAAAAGACTTGTTGGCTTTCCGCATCGTTCAATGGAATATTGTTGATGGTAACATTGATTCGTGAGGGATCACTTCCTCTGATCCAAAGTCCGGTGTAACCCACGCCTGTACCTGCGTCACTTGTGGATACCAATGAAGGCGTGAAGCGCAACAAATACGGAATGTCTTGCGCGGTATTCAATTTGGCCAGATCTTTTGAGGAAAGATTGGTATGCGCAACGGGTGATTTTTGATCTACAAAAACGGGTGAGTCTCTGATGATAAGTGGATTCCCGATAATTACTGGAATGGAATCTGGTACGGGCTTTTTACCCATTTGAATTTGTACCGGTTCAATCACTTGGGTTATCCCATTGACTGTAATCATCCCAACCAATGTGGCTAAGAGCATTTTTTTTTTCATTTGTCTTAAAATACAAAGCATTGGTCATGACAATGCAATTTACTTTGTTTCCCTTGGCAGCATGACCTGCCCAGGTTCCCTTGTTTGAAAACAAGAAGGGTATAATCTCAGACGAAAACAAGTTCTCGTCACCCCTTTGGACGCTGCGAATATAATAATATCATTGAAAAACAAAAATCTTCCCTTCATACCTTTGCACGATGAAAATTCATTACTCCATTGATACCCTACCTCCTCATGTCAAGACATGGGTGACCATGGGTACCTTTGATGGTTTGCATTTGGGACACCGGTCTATCCTTTTGAACATGCAACAAAAGGCGCAAGAACATGATGCTCAAACGGTGGTATTGAGTTTTGACCCCCATCCCAAGAAAGTATTGTTTCCAGATAGTGAACCATTGCCTCAGATTCAAAGTTTGGAGGAGAAGGCTCAGGTTTTGGAAGTGTGGGGAATAGATCATCTTGTTTTGCTTCCTTTCACCATGGAATTGGCTCAGTTATCAGCCACAGATTTTGTCAGAGATATAATCGTAGATGGATTACATGCCGCGGGAGTATACATGGGATATGATCATCGTTTTGGAAAAAATAGAATAGGTGATATTCATTTGATGGCGCAACTGGGTGAGGTTTATGGTTTTGAGGTGAAGCAAATAGAAGCCTATGCTCCGGATGGAGTCCCTGTGAGTTCAACCAAGATTCGTCAAGCTATACTGAGTGGAGATATTGTTCAGGCCAATAAGATGTTGGGTCGTCCTTTTGTTTTGCAAGGGGAGGTGATTAAAGGGCAACAGTTGGGCAGTAAAATAGGATTTCCCACTGCCAATATTATGGTCCAAGGAACGGATAAATTGATTCCTAAATTGGGTGTCTATGGAGCCTTGTTAAATTGGAATAATAAACAATATGCAGTGGCGTTGAACGTTGGGATTAGGCCGACAGTGAGCAGCACGATGTTAGTGCATGTTGAGGCGCATGTTTTGGATTTCGATCAAGATATTTACGGGAAATGCATTACATTAGAATTGCATCAAAGGTTAAGGGATGAAAAGAAGATGAATGGTTTGGAAGATTTGATTGCGCAAATAACAAAAGATGTCCAATGGGTAAAAGATTGGTATGCCTCTTCTTTCTGATTGTAGTTGTTGTTAAGTACAACGCTCAATGTTTGCCTGCGGAGCAACTGGATACTTGTCGAGTTTTCAGGTCAATTGCCGCCATTCAAGGACATGAACAGGAAGTTTACCGCATTGATTTGAGTAAAAAGAAATTGAAGTCCATTCCTTTGGAAGTTTTCAATTGTCCACATCTTCAGGAATTGAAAATGAATAAGAATGATATTCGAACTATTCCTGATGAAATCAGAAATTGTACTAAATTACAAAGGATAGAAATGCAGTTCAATCGCATTGATAGTATGCCCATTGCATTGTTTACCTTGTTGCATTTGAAAAAATTGGATTTGGGTTACAATGATATATTTACGATACCAGATGCCATCGGTGAGTTACAAGAATTAGAGATATTGGCCATGTGGGATAATCCCATAGGAATTTACAGCCATGAATTGTTGCGATTGAACAATCTTAAACATTTGGATTTTCTCAATAATCCCATCAACGAGACTGTTCAACGCGCCTTACAGGAGGGTCTTCCCAATTGCCAAATGCATTTTTCTTTCCCTTGTCAATGTGAAGTGGGTTGGTGATGAATTACCTTTGAGGTATGAAATACCAACAACTTTCCGCTTCGTTTTATACTGGCGCCCGATCCAAAGTTAGCGCCCAAATGCCACAAGGATGTGCAGCTGTATTTTTTAGCAATGACATTTATCCAACAAGCGCTGACGGCACCTTGCCTTTTAAGCAGGCTTCTGATATATTTTATTTGACTGGCGTCGATCAAGAAGAAACCATTTTGGTTTTGTTTCCTTCATCTGCACAATCTGGGATGCGTGAAATTTTGTTTGTAAGAGAAACCAATGAGCACATTGCTGTTTGGGAAGGGGCAAAGTTGACCAAGGAACAAGCCAGAGCACAAACGGGAGTGCAAAACATTCAATGGACGAGTGATTTCGATAAAGTCATGCGCATCATCATGAATGAGGCTGAGTTAATGGGTTTAAATGACAACGCGCATACGCGAGCTACCATTGAGGTAGAAACGCGAGAAGCCAGGTGGAATAAGAAGATGCGTCAAGATTATCCCAATCATGGTGTATATAGAATGGCTCCTATCATGCACCATGTGCGAGCGATAAAAGGTGAAGAGGAGATAGAACAGTTGAAGCGTGCGATCAATTTGACCAGGCAAGGTTTTGAGCGGGTGATGAAAATGGTTAAACCTGGCGTTATGGAATATGAGTTGGAGGCGGAGTATTTGCATGAATTTGTAAAAAATGGCTCAAGAGGTTTCGCCTACACGCCTATCATTGCGTCAGGATCCAGCGCATGTGTTTTGCATTACATCGCTAATGATTTGCCATGCAAAGACGGTGATTTGTTACTGATGGATGTGGGTGCTGAGTATGGCAATTACAATGCAGACATGACGCGTTGTATTCCTGTCAACGGCAAGTTTTCGCCACGTCAAAAAGATGTTTATAATGCTGTTTTACGCGTGATGGAAGGTGCCAAGCAGTTGCTTCGTCCAGGCGTTATGATGGCTGATTATCATACAGAGGTTGGGAAATTGATGACGGTGGAGTTGGTCGGATTGGGCTTGTTGACAGCAGATGAAGCAAAGCAACCCCTTGCTTACAAGAAATATTTTATGCATGGTACCAGTCATTTCTTGGGATTGGACGTACATGATGTAGGCGATTGGAATATTCCTATTGAAGCTGGCAATGTATTTACCGTTGAACCAGGTATTTATATCCCTGAGGAGTCTTTGGGTATCAGAATAGAGAATAACATTGTTATCACCAATGGAGAGCCCTTGGATTTGTTTGCCGATTTCCCTACAACAGTAGAAGAAATTGAGGCGATGATGTCAAATTAACATTTGACCTTGTAAATACATTACAATGAGCCTTCGGTTCTTGGTCTGACAAACCGAAAGTTCATGTATCATCCTATTTCCATTTCTGAAAAAGGAATTAGAGGGGAGTTTTGTTCCTACTGCAATGCACCAACCGTGCGCGTAGCATCTTCTTCTATTTTAACCTATATCCCACTTGATTCTCATGATACAGTGTTCCAATGCGTCTGTCATCCCCAACATTTTGTAGCATGGAATCGCAACGATATTCATCAACAGGGAACCATAGCTGATCCCTATCTAAGGGCATGTCGTTACTTGGTCATCTCTGAGATAAACAATATCGTTTCCTTCTTTCCAGATTCCTTATTTGCTAAGGAATGCATTGTACGGTATATCAATTACAAGTTGCAGAACGGAACTTCTGATTACCTGAATGTACAGCTGTTGGACGAACGGGATTGTTTTAAAATACTACAAGTTATTCGATCTGCAGAATGGAGTAAGTTAATTCCAATCGATTACAATGAAACTTTTGCCACACGCATTGGACCTGCAAATATCCTCTTTCGAGAAATCTTTGCACTCAAGGATTTTATTGAGCTTCATGTTTTTCTTGAGATTTATAAGGTATTGGAGATTGAGATGGCCTTGGATATTTTTGTTGATCGAACTTTTGAGATGATAGATTTTTTTAGAAGTTGCGGTGACCAATTCTTACGTGTTGTCTCTGCCAGGTGTGCTGTTTGTTACACTCAATCAGACTCTCTTGGATTTCTGCTCATTGGGAATCATTCTTGGAATTACACTAGTTTTCTTTTTCATTTTCGTGATAACAAGTTGATGGATCTTCATGATTGTGCATCCATGATTCACCCTTGTCAACATTTGCCTTTGCGCGGTAAGTATTCTTTTCAGCGGGGCAGAATTACGGATCATTCCTCTCTTTACAACTAGACACGATGCCAAAGATTGAAAGATCGGGTGTTATATAGAGGCTTAGCGAGAGGTTTTTATGATTTCCAATTTGCCCAATAGATAGACGCATTGGCCTGATGTTAAAGATTACGAAGTCTTTTGTCAGTTCTTCGATGCTGAGGTGATGCCAATGGTATGGCGCGTCAATGTTTGAGCAAACATTTTCAGCAATCAATTGTTATGAATTATTGGAATTTGCGCAACGGTGTTGTGTTTACTTTTGCTGATAAATGTCATTTTATGAAAAAAGGTTTTAGGTCATTGTGGTTACAAGGCATGCGCTTTGAAGGTGAAGCCTTGAGAAGGATATTTCTTCTTTCTGTTTTGGCCAGTGTTTTTCAGTTGGCCCTTCCGCTTGGTATCCAGGCTTTGATGGGTTTTATCACAGGAGGTGAATTTAGGATCGGGACAATTTCAATTATATTAATGGTTTTGTTGGCCACATGGTTGGCCAATCGTTGGCAAGTACAAATGGTGCAAACGGGTGAGCAAATTGAGGAGCGATTGTTTGTCTTGATGGCCTACGAGTATGCGCAGAGATTGTTTATCAAACCAACGGAAGGTAGTTTTCAGAAGTTTGTTTCTAAGTCAAAGTATTTTATAGAGATTTCCTCCATACAGAAGGGATACAGTAAAACAGTGATTGATGTCATTACGGCTGGATTGCAACTGTTTTTAGGCGTTGTATTGATCTCTTTTTATCATCCTTTCTTTCTGGTGTTTGGCTTCTCACTTTTGACTGGTTTATATTTTATCATCAAGATCAAAGGAAAATCAGCATTGAGCTCGGGAGTAGATGTGTCCAATGAGAAATATGGGATGTATGAATGGTTATTAAAGCAAAGCAAGTCAGATGATTTAACTACCGATAAAAGGGAGGAACTTCATGGTCGTTCCATGAATTATATTCAAACAAAACGTGAATACTTTGCCATCGTACTTTTTCAAATGCGCTCATTCTTGTTTTTCAAAATGTGCGTTTTGGCAGGTATGCTTTTGTTGGGCGTTTGGTTGGCTATAAAACAAGAAATTTCACTGGGGCAATTCTTAGCTGCTGAAATTGTCATCGTTCTTCTCGTCAATAGTATTGAGAAATTGCTTTTTGGCCTGTCTTCCATTTATGAAACAATGGTTTCCTTTGAAAAAGGTTTTACATTGATGGCCGAAACCAATAATGGCTCAGACGAGTTTTTTGAATCACCTGATGCAGCATCATACCCTGTTTGGCACAAAGTACAATTTGGTAAAAGTCAGAAAAAGAGAAAGTATGTGCTCCTGATGTATTTGGGCGCTCTTGTTGGTTTATTGTTGCTTCCTTGGACTCAGAATGTTGAAACCGAAGGAAAGGTAATTTCCTTAGAGCCTGATCAGAGACCACAATCGGTTCAGTCCATTATAGCGGGCCGTATAGAGAAATGGTATGTCCAAGAAGGAGACTCCGTATCAGCGGGTGATACCTTGCTCTTTCTCTCTGAAATCAAGGACGATTATTTTGATCCAAAGTTGTTGGACAATACGGAAAGTCAGATCAAATCCAAAGAGGGTGCAGTGGACAACTACATGGAGAAGGTAAAGGCTTTGGATTCACAGATAGACGCCTTGTTGAATGCCAAAGACATCAAACGGTCGCAGATATTGACCAAGCTGCAACAATTGACATTGAAGATAAAGACCGATAGTACGGATTTAATTGCTGTTGAGAATAACTACAAAGTTGTTCAAGAGCAAATGAAGCGTTTTGATCAGTTGTATCAGCAGGAATTGATTTCAAGAACAGATTGGGAAAGCCGTCAAGTGGCCTTGCAGAATGCGCAGGCAAAAATCAATGATCAACGCAATAAGTTGGCTATCGCGCGTGCTGAGTATATCAACACCCAGCGTGATTACAAGGGAACAGAAGCTGAGTATCGCGATAAGATTAGCAAAGCTGAGAGTGATAAGTATGCAACTTTTTCAGCAATGTATGACGCAGAGGCTCAAGTAACCAAGTTACAAAATCAGTACAACAATTACGACAAGAGGACAGGTTATTATTACATCATTGCGCCCCAGAGTGGTTTTGTTTCTAAGGTGACACGTTCAGGTATTGGAGAAACCATCAAGGAGGGGGAAGAAGTGGTGAGAATTACACCTTACCGATTTGATAAAGCTGTAGAATTGTTGATTGATCCTGTCAATAGTCCTTTGGTTCATGTTGGAGAGAACGTTCGTATTATCTTCGATGGATGGCCAGCGTTTTTTATCAGTGGTTGGAATCAGATGTCAACAGGTTTGTTTGATGGAGTGATTGTTAGTGTGGATCCTGCCGTTCATGATGGTGGTAAGTTCAGGGTATGGGTCAAGCCTCAAGGTAATAAGCCATGGCCTACCAATTTGCGTTTGGGAGGAGGTGCCAAAGGCATCATGTTGCTCAATGATGTTCCATTGGGTTATGAGATGTGGCGAGTATTGAATGGTTTCCCACCGGACTTTTATCAGCCCAAGAAGTCAGAAGAGGACAAAGCGGTAAAAAAAGAAGAGAAGAAATGAGAATCTCACCCTTGATTTTGATATTGTTCTTGATTACAACAATTGGTTTTGCGCAAACCAATGAGAAATCAACTTTGACATTATCTGAGTATTTGTCATGGGTATTACAAGATCATCCTGAATCTAAGAATGCGCAATTGTTGCAAGAAGCGGGTGATGCCCAGTGGCTGCAGGCCAAAGGACTTTTAGATCCAGTGTTGTCCTCAAAATGGAAGGATAAGTTTTATGATGGCCAGTCCTATTATCAGCGTTCAGAGACACAACTGGCTTTTCAGTCGCCGTATGCTTTGGGTTTGGTAGCGCAATGGGATGTGAATAGTGGTGAATACTTGGATCCAGAATCCTATACAGGTAAGGACGGTTTGATGGCCTTGGGAATAAATTTACCATTGTTGCAAGGACTGATGTTTGATGAAACCCGTTTGGCTTTGCGCCGATCTGAGCAGATTCAAGCAATGTCTGTTTTGGAGAAGCAAATGGCTTTGAATGAGTTGTTGTTTCAAAGTACAATGTTGTATTTGGATTGGTACATTGCAGAAGAACGTGTCGTGTTGCAGAAAGAGTTTATGGATGCGGCTAACATTCGATTGGGTGCCGTTCGTTCACGATTTTTGGTAGGAGATAGACCCGCCATTGATACTTTAGAGGCATTTGCGCAATGGCAAACGCGGAATATAGCATGGCAGGAAGCCCAGTTGTTTTCAATCAAGTCACGATTGGCCATGACGGCTTTTTTACCAGAACTGAATGAGAAGAAGAATATTTTAGCATTGAGTGTAAGACCAGAGAGGTCTTTGGAAGGGATTATACCAGAGTATAGTTTGACCATGGATATGCAGACATGGTTAATGGCTCATCCGATGGTGCAATGGTATCAATCAAAAACAAAAATTTTGGATTGGGAGGAGAAGTGGAAGCGCGAGAAATTGAAGCCCAAGTTGGATATAGAGTACCATGCATTGAATAAGGAATTGGTTACAAACGGTGCTGATTTTTCAGTCCAAAATTACCGGTGGGGTGTTCAATTTGCTTTTCCATTGTTTATACGTGACGCGAGAGGACAATTGCAGTTGCAGCGCATTAAGCAATTGGAGAATGAGAATGATTTGAACTTGAAGACCAATAGTTTGGCTCAGAAGGCAAGGTCACTTGAGCAGCAGGAGCGCATAGTTAGAGACCAACAGCGAAGGGCGGAGACCAACGCGGCATATTATGAACAACTTTGGAATGCGGAATTACAACGATTGGATTTGGGAGAGAGTTCAGTTTTTATGGTTAATCTCAGGGAGAATACATGGATAGATCAACGCATCAAGGCTTTAGAGTATGAGCAGAAGTTGATTCGGACCAAGGCGGAGATATGTCAGCTCCTCTTCAAACCCTACTTCTGAGGTCGGTTGCCGAGGTAGACGCCGAGGAGGATAACACCTGCGAATACGATTTGCCAAAAGCTTAAACTTTCATGCATGTAGTAGCCCCATCCAACAGCGACGATGGGAATCAAATAGGTGACTGTAGAGGCCATGATGGCGCCACTCAGTTGTGTTAATCTAAAAAACAAGATATTGGCTATTCCTGTGCCTACTATGGATAAGGTGGCTACTGCAGCTAAACTTCGCCCCCCTGCCGGATGGGTCCAAATAACGGAATAGTCAGTTGTAAAAAAGTACAATGAGCATGGTATACTGACCATCAGTATCGATAGTGAAGTAATCCATGGAGCTTTTATGTGGCGCAAGTGATGTCCAACGGTGTTTACACTAACTCCGTACATAATGGTGGCGGCAATGATTAAAAATGCATACTGCATGTTTTGAAAACTACTTCCCTTAGACGCAATGATTCCAGCTGCTCCTAAAAATCCAATCAACATGCCTACTACCTGTCGTTGATGCGTGGTCTTTTTAAAAAAGATGATCGCCAAAAGAAGGGTGAACAGGGGTGTCAGAGCATTCAATATTCCCGCCAATCCACTGTCCAAGTATTGTTGTGATATAGCAAACAAAAATGCAGGAATCCCACTTCCCATAAAGCCAACTATCGCCAAATATTTCCAATCTTTTCGCTCTACCTGGCGCATGGCTTGCAATGAGATGGGCAGTAAAACTACTGCTGCTAAAATCATTCTCAGTGACGCTACTTGATAGGGACTCAACACGGGAGAGCCATCTGACGCCTTTAATCCCATCTTCATCAAAATAAACGATGAACCCCAAACCAGAGCTAATAAAATCAAAATCGCGAGGGAGGAAAACTTTTGTTGCGGCAAAATAGGATTTTTGTCAAATGTACGTGTTGTTATTGGGGTTGAACCCTAATTTTGCTAAAACTTAAAAGAATGAAAACATTAATCTTTTTCCTTTCCGTTGTCTTGTTGGTCTCTTGTCAGAATCAAAACAACAGCGCTGTTGTAGTGGAGAAAATTCAAGAACAAGGTGAAGTGGCTAAATTGACTGCTAAATTGTCCATTGATGGAATGACCTGCGCACAAGGATGCGGAGGCAAGATTCAAAAAGAGTTGGAAAAAATTCCAGGTGTGGTGACAACCCAATTGGATTTTGTCGAAAAAAGAAAAGTGAATGTTGTTACTGCTGAATTTCAAGCTAACAAAATCTCCGTAGAAAAAATGATGGAATGTGTGAATGGTATTGCAGATGGCAAATACAAAGTATTGGCAGCACAGGAAATAACTACAACAGCCAAGTAGTATGCTCAAAGGAAGTCCTGCCCGTTGGGCCATGATTGCATTGGTGGCGTTGTATTTGGTTGTCATTGCTGGAAGTGTGGTGCGAGTTACGGGGAGTGGTATGGGTTGCCCAGATTGGCCCAAGTGTTTTGGACATTTGATTCCTCCGACAGATGAAGAGGTTTTATTGATTGGTCCGGGTAAAGCTTTTAAAAAAGGTCAAATGGTTATTCACCATGATACCCTTTGGGTGGCGCAGGAGGATGTTGTATTTGATAACAAAGCTACTTTTTGGAATTTTGGATCTGAAGCAGATTGGAAGAAATATTCAAAACATGATTATGCCATATTCAATGTCTGGCATACTTGGATAGAATACATCAATCGCTTGTTTACCGGTGTTCTGGGTATTCCAGTATTGATCTTATTGCTGCTCTCTTGGCGTTGGGCCAGAAAAGGAAATGGGTGGTCCACTTTTTTAGCTACAGGATTGACTTTGATTCTTATCCTCTATGAAGCTTGGATTGGGAAATTAGTGGTTGATGGTCATCTCTCAGGCGGAAAGGTCACACTCCACATGTTGGGTACAATGGGCATCATCTTGACGTTGCTTTGGGCATACAATTCTTCCACTACCAACCCTGTGCGATGGAGCCTGAAACGTCCATGGTTGTTGTGGGTTTCATTGTTTATGGTGATTGCCCAAATTGTTTTAGGTTCTCAATTGCGCGAGGCCATTGATGAAGTGATTAAAGCTGGTTTCAATAGAAAGGAATGGGTAGCTCAGGTCATACAGTCTTCAGACGATGTTGTGTTTTATGTCCACAGAACTTTTTCCTGGTTGGTTCTTTTCACCGCTGGTGCTTTGGCTCTGGAATTGAGGAAACAGAAATCAGGATTAGCCTTTTGGATCGGTTTTCCTTTGGTAGGCGAGTTTGTTGTAGGGATTTTATTGACGTATTTTGACTATCCCATTTGGTCGCAGCCGATGCACCTTTTGCTTGCGATGATTCTCTTAGGAGCCTTGATTCACTTGGCGTTTAGGAAGTCTTCCGTTAAAAGTTAAGGACACCATGTTGGTGTATAAAACATCGCTTTGATTGGCAATATCCGTCAGTGCATAGTCTAGCGCGAATTGCTTGAAAATGATGCCCAATCCAATATTGGGTTGGAATGTGGTTTCTTGTCCTTGAAATGTTGTCGTTCTCTGGAAATTTCCAAAACCTGCACGTACCTTTAGCCATTGTTGATAGCCAATTTCCAATCCAGCGGCAGGATCAATGCTAACGGTGTTTCCCGCAATCAAAGTGTTTCTTTTTCCATCAGTGGTGGCAACTAAATTGCCCTCTAATAGAAATTGGTATTTGCGCCAAAAAAAGTTCCTGCCTCCACCGGCTATGATTCTTGGCTTAGCAATTTCCCATGTGTTTTCGGGCAATTCATTGCCAGTTGCCAAAAAGACGGATTTTGTTTTTTCGTCTAAATTATAATGCCATGCACTAAATGTTCCAGTGATGTCTTTAAATACAATGCCCCATTCCCATTTTTTGTAATCGGCCTGCCACCCTAAGTCAATGCCAAATCCCCATGCATTGGCAAAGTCACCAATTTGTCGATAAATGATTTTGGCATTAATACCAAAATGATTTTTCATTTTTTGTTTGGGCAAAAATCTTTTGAGGATTTTGGGAGGTTCACTCTGTGCATAGGTCAATAAGAAGGCATAATCCGCGGCTGAGAAATAGGATATTCTGCTGTAGTCCACATTGCCATTTGGATCATATAAATCAATGGTGTTGGGGATATTGTCCACGCCAAAACGAATGAACGAGGCTCCCAAACTTCTATGGGCATCAACTTTTTGCGCATATCCCGCATAATCCAGTTTGGCAATTCCAGCAAAATATTCTGCGTGCATGGCTGAAATGGAATGCTGGTCTGGCATTCTGGCAATTCCTGCTGGATTCCAATAACTGCTGAACGCATCTTTGCTTGAACCTGTTATGGCACCCGCCATGGCGTATCCGCGCGCGCCAACGCCGATGTTCAAAAACTCATTGACATACTTTGGAGCGACATCACTCTGTCCCCATGAAAAAGTTGTAAGAGAAACAAATAAAAGAGTGACAATGCGGAATTTCATGTTGCAATTTACTAAGCAGCATCATTAACCCGAAACTTTTTCTTTTATTGTGTTCAATAGATTGTTGTCTGTGATTTGATTCATGACCAACACATCTACCACTCCTTTCTCTGTGAGATAAGTTCCAGTCGTAGGCCCATATGCGATGAAGAGCGCATCAGGTAATGGCTGTGCCAAAAGAAAACCATCGACATTGGATGGGGATGTAAAGATGTATAAATCTTGTTTTTCGACTTTTGTAGCAATCGGAAAGGTATGGTAGCAAGGCAAGTGCAAAATAGTATGCCCCGTTATTTGTTTGGCTATGTTTTGTTTGCTGATTTGAGATGCTGGAAAGAGTATTTTCTGTTCTCCTTGAAGCTGCGACATAAACGCTTTTCCGACAACTTTTGGGTCTGAACTTTGACCGATGAAATCTGCATGATACCCGTAATTTTTTAACGCCTTGAGCGTTCCTTCTCCCATAACACCAATCAAATTGGTGGTGATAGGATGTTGTTCCAAAAAGTGTTTAACACCTTGTGCACTGGAAAAGAAAGTCCAATCAGCTTCAGGGACTTGATGAACAATGATCGATTGTGTTTGAATACAACTTGAACCAATTACGATATTTCCTTCATTGATCAATGTTTTTGCCCATTGATCATCAGAAGTTATTGATTTGCTGATGAAAATTTTCGCCATTGGTCCAATTTATCAAAACAATAATCAATACAGACATCGGCTTCTGAATGCGCATACTTGAACTGTAAAACGGGTTGATTTAATCCGTTGGCAAATGCAACATTCACTTTCCATTGCTCATTCTCACGAATGCAGTAAACTCCTAGAGGAAGCTGACATCCGCCTTCCAATTTTTGCAATAGCGTTCTTTCTATGTGAATGGAATCTGATACTTCTTGATTGTTCAATTGTTGCAGAATTGCTAGTACTTCGTTGTCGTTTCTTCTGCATTGCCATCCCAAAACTCCCTGTGCAGGAGCCGGAACAAAACTCGTTGGGTCTAGCAATTGAACATGAAATTCTGATAAGTCAATATTGAGTCGTGTTACACCGGCCGCTGCCAATAGTAAGGAATCACACTGTCTGTCTCTTAACTTTTGAATGCGTGTTGGTACATTTCCCCTGATGTCAACAGTGGTTAAATCATGTCGAACGTTGAGCAGTTGTGTTTTTCTTCTTATGGATGAAGTACCTACTCGGATGTCATTTTTTAACTGTAATGTATTTTGTTCTTCAATACAATCTTTATGTGTGATTAAAATGTCTCTGGGATCTGCGCGGTGACTCACTGCGGCAATGATTAATTCACTGTGCGGTGCCGTTTCGAGGTCTTTGTGTGAATGCACGGCAATGTCAATCTCATTGTCCATCAAGGCTTGTTCAATTTCTTTGGTAAAGAATCCTTTGCCTTCTATTTTGTCAAAGCTAAGGTGTTGTATTTGATCTCCCTTGGTGGTGATAATCTTTAGTTCATTGGGAATACCAAGGCTGTCTAAAAGAGATTGGGTAAAGTGTGCTTGCCAGAGTGCTAGTTCACTTCCTCTGGTACCAATGATAATTTTGCGAGACATGATTAATTCTTCTGGTGTTGTTCCATCATCACTGCTTTGGCCATTTTCATGGGAACAGAGATGTATTTCTTTTCCATGTAGTCAAGGATCTTGTCCAAAACTTCTTTGGCATTTTCATCCAAATCCATTAAATCTTTTTGAAATACGCTACCCAGTGCTGTTTCCCTGATTTCTTTGATGGTTAAGGGAATATTTTGCATGGCCAATTCTATTTTTCGTTCTTGAACCAAACTTTTATATTCCATCATTCCTTGTAGGATAATGGGCTCACATTGTTCCAAGGCCATCTGTCTAAACGCAAAGTTTTCATGGGTGATTTGTAGGATATTGTTCATGTCAAAAAATCCAACTCCAGTTTTACCTTGAATGGAAGGATGAACGTTACCGGGCATGGCCAAATCAATGACCATCTTGGTTTTCTTCCCCAATCGTTCAATCATTTCAGATGTGAGGATATAATCATTAGCACTAGTGCACACTACCCAGGCGGTATGCATCTCCAATTGGTTGTTGATTTCTGGTAATGTCAAGTACTTTCCGTTGTCAAATAAGTCAACCAGATTATTGGCACTCGCTGCTGATCGATTGAATACGGTGATATTATGGTAATTGTTTTCAAACAGAAATTTGGCAAAGTTGGAAATGATTTGTCCGGCGCCGACTAAAGCAATTGGAGTGTCTTTGGAAAAGCCTTTATCCAGAAAAGCATTCCATG
>CAZNVU010000041.1:0-20120 GCA_964576575.1 uncultured Chryseobacterium sp. | reverse complement strand
TAATTCACATTTTCTCTAAAAGTATACTCCTCTAATCCTTTGCCCGTAATGGGATAAAACTTTACAAACAGAGAAAGCAGAATACTTAACATAGGAGCTTCGAGCAAGTTGATCAACATGTAGGTATGATTCACCCATTTGCTTTTGACATCTCGTTTAAAAAAAGTTTGGAAAGCTTTGACTAAACCTTTCTTTTTACTCTTCCTTGATTCTACATCCTTTGCTTTTAAAGACTCCAGGTGGGGCTGATGAAACTGTTCATTCCATTCTTCAGGTGTAACTTTTCTAATCTCTGTAATATCACCATACTCGTCTACAAGTTTGGCTTCGATAATATTGAACAATTGCTCCGGATTAACATTGCCACATTGCGGACATTGACTTTCACCGGTATCTGCAAAGTGAGCCTTCTTTTTGAAGTGGATCAAACTTTCCACAGGATTCCCAAAGTAAATGGGGTAACCTCCTTGATCAAGTAGAAGTAAATCATCAAACAGTTTAAAGATATCACTGCTCGGCTGATGAATAACAACAAATATAAGTTTTCCTCGCAGTGTCAACTCCTTCAACAAATCCATAATCATCTCAGAATCTCTACTCGATAAACCACTTGTAGGTTCGTCAACAAATATCACCTGCGACTCGCGTACCAATTCCAAAGCGATATTCAAACGCTTACGCTGACCGCCAGAGATAGTTTTATCCAAAACACTCCCCACCCTAAGATCACTTACTTCAGTGAGTCCAACAGATCTCAGCACCTGCTTCACCCGACTCAAAACAGAATCATCTGCCTCATTGGGAAAATCTAACTTTGCACTATAGAACAAATTCTCAATAACTGTCAATTCCTCAAAAAGTATATCATCCTGAGCAACATATCCCATTTGATCTCGGGTACTGGCAATATCACGATGAACATGAAAACCATTTAAAGTTACACTGCCATGGGTAGGCTTCAAATTTCCGTTAAGCACATTCAACAAAGTGCTTTTGCCTGACCCACTGCCACCCATAATCCCTACCAAATGCCCACCACCAATCTCAAACCGCAATGGATGCAGTGCTATCCGTCCATTTGGAAAACGATATGACAAATCATTGACCTGAAAAACAACTTCACCTTGAACTGTATTCTTCAAGAATCGTTGTAAAATCTCAGAATAATAGATGGGGTGAATCTTGGAACTCCTTATCGCACTTCCAGTAACAAATGCATAAGAGCGATTTCTTTCTAATCGCTGTGCGTTCAGCAGAACCTCATCATCTCCCAAATACTTAACCAAGAAAAATCCCTCTGCTTCTATCCAATAAAAATACAAATCTCCCCTCAAATCATGTACATCATGATGATTCAAAACGCAAAGGTGATCATCGTTCCACTCCAAAGCATCTTGTTGCCCTAATAGCCTTGAAATAGTTAGAAATGCTGAATGAATGCGTGGCTCAATATAAAATGATTCTGATACGGTCTGAACAAATTCCCACTCTTGAATATCTGCTTCATCGTATTGGCTAACAAACTCAACCAAACGGAGCAAAACCATAAGTTTATCACGGTAACTAAGCTCCTCATTCATTTCACCACAGATTCTCAAAACCTTAACACTTGCTAAAGATTTCTTCTTGTCTGAAAGTTTGGATTGATTGTAAAACTTATCGACAAAATTGTTATATACACCAATATAATACCGGGTCAATTCAGCATTGAGCTGTCCCTTAAGAAATAATCGAACATTGCTTTCCCCAACCTGACCAGATTTCCCTCCAATAATTGCAAATAACTGCATCAATGCTTTTAAAATACCTTCACTCATTGCTTCAATTAATTATTGTTTTTTTCTCGTTTTTCAGACTTCAACAAGTCCGGCCTTCTGGTGTTGGTCTTCTCAAATGCTTGTTCCATTCTCCATTGTTCAATGGCCTTAAAATTTCCACTAGTTAATACTTCAGGTACCATTATACCTCTAAATTCCGCTGGTCTTGTATACACGGGTGGAGCCAATAAATCATCTTGAAAAGAATCTGTAAGAGCGCTGGTTTCATCATTCATGACACCTGGAATAAGTCGCACAACTGCATCCACCAGCACCGCTGCCGCCAGCTCTCCACCACTTAAGACATAATCACCAA
Source organism: uncultured Chryseobacterium sp. (assembly GCA_964576575.1). GTDB lineage: Bacteria > Bacteroidota > Bacteroidia > Flavobacteriales_D > Sanyastnellaceae > CAMCTV01. Next base: position 17,987 of record CAZNVU010000041.1, on the reverse strand, counting down.
TGGAAATTTCCTTGGTAATCCAGTGATCCCTTACGCGCTGATCTATTCCTTTATAATGTCCGCAAATGAGAAGCAAGTTCTTTTGCAATGACATTTGATTGCAAGCGGATTGATTCAAGCGTTCACCATCTGGAGTGAGATAAATTATCTCATCATAGGTTCTGTTCTTTGACAGGCTCTCAATGGCATCTACGATGGGCTGCGCCAACATGACCATTCCTGCACCACCACCAAATTGATAGTCATCTACACTTTTGTGTTTGTCTTGAGTGAAATCTCTAATGTTGTGAATCTCTATTTTGCACAGTGCATTGTTTTGCGCCCGTTGAAGAATACTGTCCGCAAATGGACCATCCAATAAACGAGGAAGAATGGTAAGAATGTCAATGTGCATGTGTCAAAAATAAAAATGAATTGGTTACGAAACAGAATTAACTTTGCCGAGAGATTACAGACTTCATCGCTCCGAGCAATTGGAGAGGAAAGTCCGGGCTGCACAGAGTACCGCACCGGGTGAAAAGCCCGGGCCGTTGCATCAACATGCAGTGGACAGAAAGTGCCGCAGAAAATAGACCGCCCTGGTAATTTATTATTGGGGTAAGGGTGAAAAGGGGGTGTAAGAGACCACCGCTGTCAATGGCAACAATGACAGGCAAGGTAAACCTTGCGGGCAGTAAGACCATGTAGACCAAGGATGTTTGCGCAAGCAAACTGAAGGGCGGCTCGTCCGGTCTTGGAGGGTAGGTCGCATAGATAAATGATGAAGCTGCCAAAAGCAGAACAGAACCCGGCTTATGACGTAATCTCCACATCGAGGCGCTTTTGGCGCCTCGACCTTTTTTCACAGGATTTTGCCTAAATTTACCACATGTCCTCAGCCAAGTACATTAAATCTTTAGACGGCGTTAGAGCCATTGCCGCACTTTTGGTCCTTGTCTTTCATTTCAGTCAATACGCAGTGTTTCAAACTGAATGGGGTAAAATGCTTCAGAAAATTGGCTACCTCGGACAAACTGGCGTCTCACTCTTTTTTGTTCTTTCTGGATTCCTCATTACACGTATTTTGTTTTATCAAATTCATTCACCCCACTATTGGAGAAATTTCATCATCAGGCGATCATTACGCATTTTCCCTTTGTATTATCTTTATCTGATATGTGAATATTTCATTGTCCCATACTTAACAAACACTCCTAGTCCTGATATCAGCCTTCAATGGTTTTATTGGTTCTACCTTCAAGATTTCGCCATAACGTTCCGCTGGGCATCTGCTGGTCCAAAACATTTTTGGTCCTTAGCCGTTGAAGAGCATTTCTACCTCGCTTGGCCTTTCGTTGTCTTATACTACAAGGTAAAAAAGCTTATCCAACCCATTATTGCTATTCTAATCATCAGTGCTGCCGTTCGTTTTTTACTAGCTTACTTTGAGTACCAAACATACTTCTTCACCTTTGCTCGGATAGATGAAATTGCGATGGGCGCTCTTTTGGCATGTATGGAGAAAAATGAAAAGCTAGATTTTTTCAAACAAAAAACCTTTTATCTCATCCTTTCAATCATAGGAGCTCTTGCTATCATTCTTTGGGGACTTTTCTCCTCTGAAGGCCTTCTTATAATCCAAGTGATTAAATACAATTTGATTTCCGTATTGTACTTTCTTTTAATAGGCAAGGTTATAAACCTAGACCAAAACCACTGGATTTCAAGACTACTGTGTACTCCTTTTTGCAATTACACAGGTAAAATAAGCTATGGACTTTATGTATACCAGGCAACAGCCGTTGTGTGGGGGATAACGCATGGGTACACAGATCAACCATTGCTATTCTTAGTTTCACTAATTTTCTTCTGTTATTTGATTGCAACGATAAGCTTCTACTTGTTTGAGCAACCCATTTTAAAGTTGAAAAACAAATTTACTTACTCTTCACATCAGCAGTAATTGTCAGCACCGTGCTGATGGGCACAGTGTTGGCTACAATCGTCACCTTCTTTGAGTTCTTTCCAACCTTATTGGAACTATTAAATTTCACAACTATCTGTCCCGATGCTCCGGGAGCTATAGGATCCTTAGGCCATTGTGGTACAGTGCATCCACATGAACCTTTAGCATGTTCAATATACAATGGAGCATTCCCAGTATTCTTAAACTGAAAAGAATACTCTTTCACATCTCCTTCTGATAAAACACCAAAATCATGCACATTCTGAGTAAAACTTATTGCTGTTTTTTCTCTCTCCTGGGATGCTTTACCTATTGTGCCAACTTCTGTATTCACGTGCATACGCTCTGCTTTAGGACCCATCATTTGGGCTCCAACATAGGCTCCCGCCCCAAGTATGAAAATAAATAAACCTACTTTAATTCCTTTGCTCATAAACTATTTCTTTGATTGACCTTTCTTTTTCTCTTGCGCTTTTGGATCCAAATTTATTTGATCATATGTCCCATCTTTCAGAATATCTACCGCTTTTTTTGCAGCAGGATTCAAATCATTGATCAAATAATAAAATGCCTCGTTGTCATATAGATTTCTTGCCAAAAGAGCTTTGGTTCTGACTAAGATAGCGTGCTTTGAGTTGGTATATCCCTTCACATCCAATGGGACTTCCTTATCCTCTGCCATTCTGATTATTTTTCTTTCTTCTTCCTCTGGGATACTGAATGATTTGGCGAAAGACTCCATGGTTGGATATGTTTTCAGCAACTCTTCACGGTGGGCATTTGCATAAGACATGGACCAATCGTTCTGAACGCCTACTCTGATCAAATCACTAAAGTACCTGCTGTTCTCAGAAGTATCCAACGGAACAAAGATATCTGGCATAATTCCACCACCTCCATATACCGTTCGCTTGGAGATTCGGGTCTCATACTTCAATGAATCGGGAAACTTAATGCTATCAGCAGAGAAAAATTCACCGCTCTTAAGCCTCTTTGAATAATCAGCATAATAGTCGTCTTTTCCATCATCATATGGTTTTTGAATGCAACGTCCTGTAGGTGTATAGTATTTTTGCACCGTCAATCGCACCATTGAACCATCCGGCAAATTCACTGGGCGTTGCACCAATCCTTTTCCAAAAGATCTCCGGCCCACTATAACACCCCTGTCCCAATCTTGAATTGCACCGCTGACAATCTCCGAAGCGCTGGCAGAACTTTCATCAATCAGAACTACCAATCTACCTTTCTCAAAACTCCCCGGCAATCCAGCTCTCGTGTTAAAGGGTTCTCGCTTAAATGCTCTTCCCTCTGTATAAACCAACAATTTACCTTTTTCATTTTTAGGTGCGTCTTTTGGTAATTCATCGCTCAAAAACTCATCACCCATTTCGATAGCTGATCGCAACAATCCACCACCATTATCCTGAAGATCCAAAATTAAATCCCTCATTCCTTGGGCTTTTAACTCTGAAATTCCTTTCTTGAGCTCATCTGTAGTTGTTGCAGCAAATCGGCTTACCTTAATGTAACCTATTTCTGAATCAATCATATATGCTGCATCAACTGAGTAAATAGGAATCTTATCTCTGGTAATATCAAAATACAACCATTTATCATAGCCATTTCTTTCAATTCCCACTTTCACTTTTGTACCCTTCTGGCCTCTTAACTTGGACAATACGTCACTATTCTTCACACCAACACCAGCCATTTTAACGCCCTCTACTTCGACGATTTTATCTCCTGCTCGGATTCCAAGCTTCTCTGAAGGTCCTCCTTGAATGGGCTCTACAACAAATATTGTATCGTGTAAAATATTAAATTGAATTCCAATACCATCAAAACTACCTTGCAAAGGCTCATTGGCCTCTGCCACCTCTTCTGCAGAAATGTATGTGGAATGAGGATCCAACTCCTCTAACAAATGGATAATGGCCTTTTCAACTAAATCCTTGCTATTAACTGAGTCAACATAAATGGACTCAATATACTGAATGAGGGTTGAGAACTTGTCTATTGTTTCAGACCTATTCACAGTAGGCTGAGCCATCACAGAGGATGATAAAACAATTAGAACTACTACAATAAAGGAGGGAACAGTTTTATTCATGTTTCAAATTTACAACATGAAGCGCCAATTATCTTGCCACTAATATAGTCCCAACCTTTTTTTGTGCTTCTTTGTCAAACACGGACTTAACAATCAATTCATAATGGTAGACATCAGGCTGAACATAATAGCCATTTCCTCTTAATGAACCATCCCAACATTTTTCGAAATCCTTGGTTTCAAATACAATCTCTCCATGTCGATTAAAAATAATCAAAGAGTAACGCTCAATATCTACAGCGTTCCCAACGGGTGACAAACAATCATTAATATTATCACCGTTAGGTGTGAAAGAATTAGGAATATAACAATTGTAAATCTCTTTTTTCACATGGGCCGTGATGGTATCTGGAGCAAAGAACAACATTTCAATTTCCTTACTATTTGATATTGGGGAAATTAAATTGCCTTGAGAACTTGTCCATTCTGTGAAATCATAAAACTCATTTTCATCAACTGAGAACTGAACAGGAACACCGTGAGCTGTCTCAAACTGAATCATAAAATTGCTAGATCCACCATTGCTGCTTCCGATTGTACCAGAGTATGGCTCGTCAATAAGGACAGTGATCAGGCTATGCGGTATCTCAACAAACACAGCTTTTATCGAATCTTCTTGACTGACATTAATTGCAATAGTACTTGCACTTGCATTTGGGGTTAAAACAGTGCCCAAAGATTCCCAATGATCAAAAGCTGTCCATTGCGTTAATGTGAGCGCGCCAAGATTGTGATTATCTCCAATAGCCCAATCGAAAGTAATGGGCAAACTGGGAATTTCCACACCATCCAAGAATACCTGACCTATATGACTTGGAGTTTTATCGATGGTCACCAATGCATGCGGAGTAAAGTTAAAGGCCACTTCAATAGCCTCCGCTCCGCAAACCACTGTACTCACAACATTTGAATTTGCATTTGGAGAAAGTGAGTAATTGGTCGGGATCCAATTAATAAAATCATACCAATCCTGCTCCCAAACTTCAAAGGTCAAAGTTGTGCCAGGAACAACAGTCATGGTTTGCGGAAAATCATTATAAGTTGTGCCGTTAAAAATAATCCCACCAGCATTTGGGTAAGTCGAGCTGAAAACGATATCTACCGCATTTGGGGGCAAGGCAGTGAAGTTGACATTAATAACAACGTCAGAAGATATCGTCAAAATAGGATTCAAGGATGTGCTATTGGAAATGACACCTGTTCCCGATACAATTTCCCATGAAATCAATTGACCACAAGGTCCATTCTCTATAGCACTCAGATTAATGTTGTCTGTAGTCAGAAAGTTAAAATTACCATTACTCAACGGTTGCCCATTGATGTTAGCATCACCATTTCCAATAACATTAACCACAACCTCATATACCGGCAAAAGAACAGCCACCAAATCATCATCCATGCATGGCACAATGTCAATCAGGACATCATTCTCACTTGGTAAAATAGCAGTAAGATTAGATTCCCAATGATCAAATACAAAACCAGGGTTGGGAATCAACTCGACGGAAACATTGGTACCCGCCATCTCTGTCTGGAGACTCGGCAATGTTGAGTTGATAACACCGTTCCAAACAACCGAACCAGATCCTGCAGGAAGAATATCAACAGTTGTAATGACGGGACCCGTATTTCCAGTTCCAAATTGCGCCTCAATCACTGCATCGCTCTCGATAATCAATGTGGTTGTTGGACTTAGTGGGTCTGCAAAAGTAGCTGTTCCAGAAATGACTACCCATTGAATAAACTCAGAACAAACACCTGTACCATCAGCAACTGCGCTGACATCGATGGGCATTGGATCAGTGTTCCCACTAAAAAAAGTGCCGGTATAAGGAACGTAAACAGCCGGTGGAGCTGGGACTGTTATCTCCGAATCCTCAATAACAACAGAACCAGGACCAGTAATCTGAATGGTAAGATTTTGCTGAGTAACGTCATAACAATCCTCCAACCCCTCAACTATATCATTGTTGGAAGTTTGCTCAGGGCAACGAGCTAGAATAAAATTCCTTAAATCTTGAACGTTGTTTTGCCATCCTGCCAAGGTTCCACCCCACCGGGTTATTTGTCTTGGCATCTCAGCCTCGATATGCGATATCATGCTATCAAGTACATGTATCATTCGCTCACATGAAAAGATCCCATTACCCAATTCAGCGTATCGTTGAACATAATCTGCCGTGAAATCTGGATTATCAAACAAAGCATTTAAAATGGGAACATGCCCCTGCCCACCAATATCTCCTTGTGAATCAATTTGACATGGATCAGCGTCAGGCGCAGTGGATGGCACGCCTGTATAATTAACATAATGACCAAAAGTAGCATCATTGTCCCATAATGCATAACGCCATCTTCTTCCATCACCATTGGGATTGTAGCCTCTCCACCACTGTGTGTTCCAATTCAACCAATCCGTGCAAACGGTATATCCGTTCAAAATGAAATAATCAATCAAACTCATTGTATTGAATTGGGAAACAACATAATCATAATTGGCTGGCAATGCCATATTGTTAGAAGTAATAAAATTTACCAAGGTATTCCAATTGCCTTGAGCATTAAATGCTGGAGCGGCATCATATTCAGCCCACGTACCTCCCCATGTCTTCAGATAATCAACTTGACCGCGAGATTGATCAAAGTAATGCTCCGTAAAATCGGTATCATCAACCTTCTCTCGAACTTCATACACTCCCCAATACTGTCCGTTCAAGTATACAATGCAACTCCTAGTTGCACGTTCATCGCAATGAAGATCCCCTAAAATGGACAACTCACAGACATAGGCATCCCTTACATGAGCTCCTCCGTTGGAAAATGGGTAGTTGTCATTGGCCGCAGCCTTGAAAATAAGTCGATCGTAATCATCACGATTTCGGTGCTGAAACAATGGCTCTTCAACTGTATTGTCATAACCCAATTCATCCCTACTTATATAATCAAAACCTCTTTGTCCATATGCGTTGGAGTCATTTCCATGCTCATTGCTGTCCCCATGACTCTCTGTAAGGAAAACTCCATTTGGATTAAAGAACTCAACATTTGTCAAACGGTTATTACCGCTACCGGGCCATTGTCCGTTCATATTGTTTCCGGATACGCTAACGGTCAATATTCCATGGCTATCAGCACCAAAAAAATAAGTATTCGTCTCAATAAAGCTTGGAAGATGATTGGGATCCGAAGGATAAACTATTGCTCTCAAAACAGTGGTGGTATTGAGTGCTATGGGTCCAGTATACAAAGTGCTGGTATTATTTGGCGCATTTCCGTTTGTTGTATAATAAATCGTCGCACCTGGCTCACTTGAGCTCAAGGCAACACTTATTGGCCCTGCGTAGTAACCTGCTTGGAGATCCATTTCAGGTTTGATAGCGTAGGCCATTGAACCGCCAACCGCTGCAACCGCTGCTAAAGGAGTTGGATCTGTTTGGATTCTCCAATTTGACGAACCATCAGGAATTCTTGACCATGAGTGATTGGCCTGATTGGGTATTAAGAAATCTGTATCAAAATCAAAATCATAACTTTCCAATACTACACCACCTGCATTCGAGAATACAATCTCCTCTCCACCCGTTTGATTCACTTTAAAGTTGGTATTTAACCCTCCCAAATAGCCCGGCTGATAGTCACCTCTTCCGGTCAACAAAACTAGTCTGAAGCCATTGGCGGGAACTGTCGTTCCGGCAGGGAAGCTCCATTTCTGGGGGTTGTTTACGTTATCACTAAGCCAAAAGCCGCTTATATCTATGGCTACTCCTGAAGGGTTGTAAAACTCAATCCAATCCTCAAAACTATTTCCTCCAGCAGGCAAACCGTAATCACTATAATTGGCGATGCAAATTTCATTTATCACAACCTGAGAAATACCTTTAACCTGAAAAATTAGAAGGCTCAGGAAAACAAAAAAACAATTTAATAATCTCACAAAGTACATTTTTTCAAAAATAAGACATTGGTCAGTTAAAAAGGTTGCAAGATTCATAAGTTTTAACGATTTAGTGTACTTTTGACACATTGCCTTTTGATTATGAAAAAAACTTATTTTATTCTTTCCGTGCTCTTCATCTCTTTGGGTTGCGGACTCAACGGAAATGACGCCACATCGACAGCCCAGACCATTTCATCGCATGAAACCTTTGTAATTCGGCACCCGGATTGGGTAAAGAATGCCACAATTTATGAAGTGAATCTGAGGCAGCACACTCCACAAGGAACAATTAATGCATTTATCCAAGACTTAGATCGAATCAAAAATTTAGGGGTAGATATTCTATGGTTCATGCCTGTTAACCCCATTGGCCAATTGAATAGAAAAGGAAGTTTGGGCAGTTATTACAGCGTAAAGGATTACAAAGGATTTAATCCTGAATTTGGTAGCATGGCTGACTTCAAGAACATGGTAAAAATTGCGCACTCAAAAGGGATGTATGTGATTTTGGATTGGGTGGCCAATCATACTGCTTGGGACAATCAATGGATAATTGATCACCCAGATTGGTATACCCATGACGCCAATGGAAAGATTATCCCTCCGGTGGCTGATTGGTCAGATGTTGCTGACTTAAATTACAACAACAAAGAAATGCGTGCTGCGATGATTGACGCTATGAAATTTTGGGTGAAAGAATGCGACATTGACGGATATCGTTGTGATGTAGCAATGGAAGTCCCAACGGACTTTTGGGACAACGCGCGCGCTGAATTAGATAAGATAAAACCCGTTTTTATGTTAGCGGAAGCCGAACAAAAAGACCACCATTTAAAAGCATTTGATATGTGTTATGGGTGGGAGTTTCTTCATTTAATGAATGGCATTGCCAAAGGTGAAAAATCCCCCAATGACATTGACCAATACGTAATTAAAAAATCCACTGAGTTTCCAAAATCGACCATTCACATGTACTTCACGACCAACCATGATGAGAACACTTGGAATGGAACTGGTCCTGAACGTTATGGAAAGGCTAGAAACCTTTATGATGTGTTGGCCTTCACAATTGGCGGTATGCCTCTCATCTATTCAGGTCAAGAGGGAAACGAAATGCATCCAGATGGCAAACCTCATCGCTATCGTTTTTTTGAAAAGGATACCATCAACTTCAATCAATATCTAAACTCCAACTTGTATCAAACGCTATTGAAGGCCCATCATGATATACCCGCCCTTTGGAATGGAGCCGATGGAGGAACTTTTAATCGTATTCATACCAGCAACAGCAAGATATACGCATATAGCAGAGTGAAGGGTGAAAGTCAAGTGATTGTTATGCTCAATTTCAATGAAGCTCCACAAAGCACATCGTTCACAGATGTAATTCCTTCTGGGATTTTCAATAGCATCTTTGACGGAAAGGGACTGGCCCTTTATGCCACAGGCAATGCACAAATTCAAGGATACGGTTATCAGGTTTTTGTAAAGGAAAAATAATGGCCAAGTGCCTGGGCATAACTGGCGGAATTGGGGCGGGTAAAACCACCATTTCTAAGATTTTTCAATCATTGGCAATTCCCATATTTGATGCCGATTCCGAAGCAAAAGCATGCTACAAAGATGCTGAGGTAATTACTGAAATATCAGCCACCTTTGGTCATGACATTTTCATCAATGATGTGCTTCAACCGAAAGTATTGGCCTCAAAAGTTTTTGCATTCAAAGACAACCTAAAAAAATTAGAGTCCATCATACATCCAAGGGTGCATGAGAGATGGATTCTGTTTGCTACTAGACATAACCAACAACCTTACATCATACGTGAAAATGCAATTTTAATTCCTTCCGGGGGTCATTTAACGTGTGACAAAGTATTGCTCATTACAGCTCCATTGGAAGACAGAATCAATCGCGTGATGGCAAGATCCCGATTAACCCGTGACGCTATCTTAGAGCGAATCAATCATCAATGGTCTAATGAAGAAATGCAAACATATTGTCATTTTGTAATAGAAAACAAACAAGCTCCCTCGGTTCTCGACGCCATCATCCCACAGGTCATTGAGATTGATCAATACATGAGAAGTTAAATCCACAATTCACTTTTCATAACTTCCATACTATCGTTGACATATGTTCCCAAAAAAAGGCAAATTCGTTAAAACCGAAAGCCTATGTCAAGCAAAGCCAAACGTTGGGTACTTTGTACTTTGATTTTTACAAGCGTATACCTCTTTATTGTACATTGATTTTCGCAAAAGCGAAAGCTCAAAGTATCTTTAAACCATGAACAATAACAATGCACTTCGTTGGACGATTGCAGTGGCATCCTTGGGTTATTTTGTCGATATATACGACCTCCAACTCTTCAACATCATTTCAAAAGCCAGTCTCATGGGAATTGGCATAACAGACCCTAAAGAAATAGATAAGTGGGATTACATCCTATTTCTTTGGCAGATGGGTGGAATGTTGGTTGGTGGATTATTGTGGGGATGGCTCGGAGATGTCAAAGGGCGTAAGCAAATCCTTTTTGGATCAATTCTTCTTTACAGCGCTGCCAACATTGCCAATGCATTTGTTCAAAGTGTTGAAATGTACGGCCTAATTCGGTTTATTGCTGGTTTGGGTTTAGCCGGGGAACTCGGTGCCGCCATTACTTTGGTTAGTGAGCTCATGGATAAAGAGAAAAGAGGATACGGAACTATGGTAATTGTCACCATGGGAGCCCTTGGAGCGATAGGAGCTGTTTTTGTTTCCAAACTGACGCTGCCGCTTTTTGGATTGGCTCCGTGGCAAACTTCGTACATCATTGGAGGTGTATTGGGACTTTTACTGCTTACCCTCAGGGTTGGAACATTTGAAAGCGGCCTTTTTGAGCAATGTGAAAAATCTGCTGCGCAACGTGGCAACTTTTTATTGCTTTTTAAAACAAAAGAACGTGCTCTGCGCTACCTCGCTTGCATTGCAATGGGACTTCCCGTTTGGTATTGCGTGGGAATATTGATTAAGTTCAGTAAAACCTTTGCACTTTTCTCTAATTTACAAATTGATGTTAGCACGGGAATTGTTTGTACCTATTTGGGATTGTCGTTTGGAGATCTGATGAGCAGTCTCCTTAGTCAATACTTTCGAAGCAGAAAAAAAACAATTACACTTTACTTATGGATTACGGTAATCGTAACATCAACTTATTTATTTGTACATCCGGTGGGAATCGCTTTTTTCTATTTTCTTTGCTTTGCTCTTGGAACAGCCACAGGATACTGGGCTCTTTTTGTTTCCATGTCCGCAGAACTCTTTGGAACCAATATCAGAGCCACAGTAGCCAGCACCACACCAAACTTTGTTAGAGGAGCCGTTGTTCCTTTGGTGCTCAGTTTTAAAGCTATGGAAAATGGAATTGGAAGTATCAATGCCGCTGTAATTCTCGGAGTTATTACAATAGGATTGGCTTTAATTAGCGCTCATTACTTGAATGAATCATTTGGGAAAGACTTGAATTTTCAGGAAGAATAGGTCAATAGTTTTCCGCAAAAAAAAGAGCTCCTTCGGGAGCTCTTTACTTTTAACAATCAATCACTGTTATAATACGTGATCTAATTTCTCAGTTAAAACATTTTTCGGAACAGCACCCACACTCTTGTCTACCACTTCACCATTCTTTAAGAAAACAATCGTTGGTATATTTCTGATACCAAACTTCATTGAAGTCTCTGGATTCAAATCGACATTTACTTTCCCAACGATAGCGCGTCCTTCATACTCCTTAGCGATTTCTTCTACTACTGGAGTAACCATGCGACATGGTCCACACCATTCAGCCCAAAAGTCGATCAATACAGGTTTGTCAGTATTCGTGATCTCTGCAAAATTGAGGTCTGTAATTTCTAATGCCATTTTCTTAGTTTTTAAATAGGGCTACAAAGATAAGCCATTGTTTTCAAACAAAATTCTTTTTACATCATTTAATTGACCGGAAGTTTTCAACTTTTCTAACACTAAGAATTGAATATCAACAATTTAAGAAGTAGTTCATTGCGCTTCTAAATCAATGCAAGTAATTTCCGGCATAATACCAACTCTTCCCGGAAAGCCCAAACATCCCAAACCTCTATTCACATATAGATTTTGCTTTCCCTCTGAATACAAACCTCCCCAACGTTTGTATCCAAACCATGCTGATGGGCTCCATTTTACTCCCCAATCCGGTATTTCAACCCCAAACTGAGCGCCATGTGTATGTCCTGATAAGGTGAGAAAAATATTTTCCTTACCCATCACCTGCTCTTCAAAATGAGTTGGATCATGGGACAACAAAATTTTATTCATGCTCTCGGGTAATCCGGCCATGGACTTTCTTAAATCACCAAACTGGAAGAAGTTCCTTCCCCAGTTCTCCACACCAATAATGGCCAATTTTGAATCTTCGTCCTTTCCGATAATTACGTGTTCATTGCGTAACAATTGAAACCCCATCCTTTTATGTACTTCTTCCAACTGCAACATATTGAGACGTTTTTTCTCCAACATAGCAGGAGAGTCACCACGGTATATGTATTCAGCATAATCATGATTTCCCAAGATGGAATATTTACCTAGCTTGGCCTCAATGCTGGCAAATAGAGCAATAAACGGCAATGCCTCCTCAGCTATATTGTTCACCAAATCTCCCGTAAAGAAAACCAAATCCGGTTCTAAATCATTGATTAATCTAATGGCCTCTGCCACTTCATCTACCCCATCTTCACCAAATGTTCCCAAATGGCTATCTGAAATCTGAACTATTCTCAACTTGTTTCGGCCAAAAGGCAAGCCGCTCAATTTTAATCTCTCAGAACGAACTTGAAAATTAAATTTCCCTTTGACCATTCCATATACAAAAGAAGTAAACAACAAAGCGGATGCACCTAATCCAACTTGATTCAAAAATTGACTTCGCGTAACACCGCTATTTCCAGATTGATCTTTAAACCACCGAAAGTATATTTTTTTAAATACGTTCACCACATCATTTCCCAGATGAAAAATAGCGAAAGCAATCTTAGACATACCAATCACAAAAATCCAACTCATGCCCGTAACAATCCATTGTGGGGGCTTACCACTCTCAGCCTGAACTCCAATAATCATTGTTACAGCTAAAACAAAAAGTAGGACAATGGGGAGCCAATACAGGTAAGAAAAGATGCGCCAATATCTTCCTATTTTATTCTTGAACAACTCTTTGAATCCCTTGAATGCAAACCAATCGATAGCAAATAGGATTACTGTGAAAATAATGGGAACCAATACGCTTTTCATGCAGGGACGAAGTTACATCAGATAGATAAATACAAAGTGGTAATTATTCCAAACGCAATTGGAACCGTTGGTACAAATTCTCTAAAGCAGGATTCTCCTTTCTCCAAGCTTCAAATTTCTCAGCGTTGGTAAGCATGGCCACTTTTAAATCCTGAATTTTTGTAATACTCGTTTCAAACTTAAGTCCAACAATATTTCCTTTGTCCTTGAAATAATTGGCCAATTCACTTCTGATGTCATTGAAATAAATAACCTGTGTTTCACTTGGAAATTCCAAAGTCATGACACCCGAATTATACTTCAATTCAGCCATAGACATGGCTGTTTTTATCTGTCCTATGGGTAAAACGCCACTATTCAAAAAAGATTTCCAAGCCAACAAAACTTGTTCTTCTGAATAATCCCCACCCAACTCTTCAACAACCTCTTGCGCTTTTTCCTCCTGTTCTTTGGCCTTTTGAACCATCACCGATTGGATAGATATAACATCCTTGGATTTGACTATGGTCTCTCTCTGTCCGAGTGCAGGCTTTACTCTTGGCACATCAGGAGAAACATCCACTTTCTGAGCAGACAAAGAGGAGGAACTTGCTTCACCCCCCACGGATGATGGAGAGGCTATTGATTGAGAAGGGGAATAAGCAACGGTCTTGGAGGGATGGGTTGGCGCGCCGCGAAATGGGATTATCCTATTTTTTTTTTTCGCCTTCCTTCCTATTGGATTGAATGCTACATATTTTCATGATGGTTAATTCGACTAAAAGCCGCTGATGTTTACTGGCTCGATAGTGAATATCACACTCATTGACCAAATCCATAGCCTCTATCAGGAATCTCAAATCCATCAGAGCAGCCTGCTCCACATACTTTTGTCCCACATTTTCAGAAACCTCTAAAAGAGCAATAGTGGCAGGATCTTTTGATACCAATAATCTTCTGAGATGGCCTCCCCAACCAGATATAAAATGATGTGCATCAAAACCCTTATTAAGAATTGTATTAAAAAGCAATAAAGATTCAGGTATATCTTCTTTAAATGCTAAATCCGTCAACATAAAATAATAATCATAATCCAGTACATTGAGATTCTCAATGACCAAATCATAAGTTAGGTTTCGTCCACAAAAAGCCACAACCTGATCAAATATGGACAAAGCGTCACGCATAGCGCCATCTGCCTTCTCTGCAATTACGTGCAGCGCTTCTGGCTCAAATGTCACACCCTCCTTACCTGCAATGTATGCCAAATGCTCTGTCATATCCGCTACACGAATTCTGTTAAAGTCAAAAATTTGACATCGGCTAAGTATGGTTGGAATGATCTTGTGTTTTTCTGTAGTTGCCAAAATAAAAATGGCATGGGCCGGAGGTTCTTCCAATGTCTTTAAAAAAGCATTGAAGGCACCAGAACTCAACATGTGAACCTCGTCAATGATGTAAATTTTGTATTTACCCACCTGCGGTGGTATACGGACCGTATCAACGATACCACGAATGTCTTCTACCCCATTGTTTGAAGCAGCATCAAGTTCAAATACATTGAAACTTAAATCAGCACCATCCTCAATAAAACCATCATTGACTGCCTTGGCAAAAATCCTAGCGCATGTTGTCTTTCCAACACCTCTGGGACCGCAAAAAAGATATGCCTGAGCTATTTGTTGCGTGGCAATTGCGTTTTGCAATGTCCGCGTGATGGACTTCTGTCCAACGACAGTTTCCCATGTATCGGGTCTATATTTTCTTGCGGAAACGACAAATGCCTCTGACATAAGGCAAAGATGCAATTGAAATGATGAAAACAAAAATTCTTCTATCCACAGTTTTTACACAACCGCAAACACCCTATTATTGTCAAATGAATAGCAAGAACAAATTGGGTTTAAAAGACGCGGTGATGATGGGGACAGGATCCATGATAGGATCAGGAATTTTTATTGTTAGCGCTGGCATGACACAACAATTGTACAGTGGACAATGGTTATTGCTGATGTGGCTTCTAACAG
The DNA here is from genome assembly GCA_964576575.1 of uncultured Chryseobacterium sp. Taxonomy (GTDB): domain Bacteria; phylum Bacteroidota; class Bacteroidia; order Flavobacteriales_D; family Sanyastnellaceae; genus CAMCTV01. The sequence goes on along the minus strand of CAZNVU010000041.1, from coordinate 2,679 downwards.
GATTCATCACTATCGCAGCTGCTTTAAGCTATGGTGAATTATCCGGTATGTTCCCAAAGGCAGGGGGGCAATATGTTTATTTGAAAGAAGCCTATCATCCTCTGATGGGATTCCTATACGGTTGGAGTTTTTTCACAGTAATTCAAACCGGCACCATTGCGGCTGTGGCTGTTGCTTTCAGCAAATTCAGTGGATACTTTTTACCTGTTTTTGAAATGCGACCTGAAAACATCATTTTGCAGCTTGGGACTTTTTCACTCTATCCAGCTCAACTCTTGGGGATCGGAACGCTGTTTCTTCTCACTGCTTTTAATACCCGCGGGGTTGAAACAGGTAAGTGGATTCAAAGTTTATTTACCAGCACCAAGTTGATTGCATTGTTTGGACTCTTGATTTTGGGGTTCATTTTTGGATTTTCATCAGACACTTGGAACAAGAATTGGGAAATTGGGTGGCAATGGCAAAGCTTCAGCAACACTGGTGTTTTGACTGGATTGGCTTTTAGTGGATTCCTGGGAGCTGTGGCTAGTGCATTGGTGGGATCTATCTTTAGCAGTGATGCATGGAACAGCATCACCTTCATTGCGGGTGACATGATTTCACCTGAAAAGAACATTGGTCGTGCCCTATTGCTGAGCACGCTCATTGTTACCATCATTTATGTTCTAATGAACGTAATGTACTTGGGCACTTTGCCGCTGAATGAAATTGCTTTAGCACCGCAAGAGCGGGTTGGAGTATCAGCAGCCAATGAAATTTTTGGACATACAGGAACATTCATCATTGCTGCTTTGATCATGGTCTCCACATTTGGATGCAACAACGGATTAATTTTTAGCGGGGCTCGCGTGTACCAAACCATGGCACATGATGGTCTTTTTTTCAAACAAGCTGCAAAAGTTAATGCGAATGGAGTTCCCGCATGGGCTTTGTGGGCACAATGTATTTGGGCTTCAGTGTTGTGCTTAAGTGGGAAATATGGAGACCTCCTCAACTACGTTGTTTTCACCGTGATGCTATTTTATATTTTAACCATAGCGGGCGTAATCATTTTGAGAATCAAAAGACCTGAAATAACACGCACTTACAAGACGCCACTGTATCCGTTTCTCCCCATTACGTATATCCTTTTGGCCTCCTTATTTTGCATCGGATTATTGATTTATCAACCCAATTATACCTGGCCAGGGCTAATCATTGTCATGATGGGAATTCCTGTATATTACATCTTTCAGCAGAAACAATCCCCAAAATAAAAGGGTGTGTCAACGACACACCCTAATCCATTTTGAAGATGTTGTAAATTATTTCCCTCTGAAATCAGCTATCAACTGACGCACATGGGAACGGTGAGCTTTGGTTAAGGCATCACCTGAAGCCGACTTCATCATATTGTCAATGTTATTCAAGGTTTGATTGATCATCCCTTGCGCCACGTTATCATACATGGATTTAGGTTCCAAAGCTTTGATTAGACGTTCAGTATACTCTACTTGCAAATTCTGACGAAAAGTATTGACGTTACTTGTCAAATCTGACGAGAAAATAGCGGAAGTCAAATCATTCATATATGCATCAATACTGTATTTATTGCCATACAAAGCAACATCAGAAAAACGTTCAAGAACACTGGGATGCAGCAAGTGAGACAATGTCCCGCGCTGAATGGATAAAACACGTGCGTGAATATTTGGATCATCATTGTCGGAGAAATGAGAGAAACCTCGGCGCTGTTTTAGGAGATGAGCGTAAACAGAACTCCATTGATCAAAAGCATTCGGGGCAAAAGCATATTTTGATAATGCGTTCATGGCCTCTTTCTGTTTTTCGAGCGAAACAGGTGTCAAAGGTTGAACCTCCCCTGGTTGCCCTTTGAATGCTCTGTTATAGTGAACACCCGCCATCTGACGTGTCATTATAGTGACTTGCGTTGCATACTCGCCCGCTACCGTCCCAAAAGCTTGCACCAGCTCTTGATAGCTTTCATTATCCTGAATCAATTTATCTTTTAACTTAGGCATCAGCGCATTCACCATTTCACATCTGTCAATAGCGTATGCTACTGGATCGCTACTCAAATCATAAATATTGACATCAGGATCAATACCTCTACCAGGGCTTCTCATGTCATCTGCATCATTCCCATATGCCAATTGGTGTTCCGTACTGCGATCAGTAATCTTCTTCAAGCGCTGCAGCTCGGCCTTTGGATCTGCAACTGCAGGGGAATAACCGTATTCAATAACCCAAAAATCATAAGGCCCGATGTTCTCATCACAATATGCCGCTTGCTCTTTTTCATTTGATTGATAATTAAAAGCCGGATACTCCATGATACTGTTTGCCAATCCTTCTTTCTTAATCTTCTCAACATTCTTGATATCCTTAAAGGATTGCAAAGTGCTTGCGCGCATGTTGTGGGTTAAGCCCAAAGTATGCCCTACCTCATGCAAAATCAGGCGATACATCAATTGTCTTGCAACTTCTTTCTTCATTGCATCACCCATACCAAATGCATCTGCAATTGTACTACCCAAGGCCATTTGATGATTGCTCATGCCATTGGCTGCGCACAAAAATGGATTTCTGTTATTTGGGCCAAAAGAATTCTCTGAAAAACCATCACCTTTAAAAAATTTCTCTGCATTGACACGATTGATGATAGCCACCAATTCCAAC
>CAZNVU010000040.1:0-20278 GCA_964576575.1 uncultured Chryseobacterium sp. | reverse complement strand
TCCGTCGTGCTTGGGTTCATCGAGATTACTGTTCCAGGCAACCAACCAGCAGCAGGCTCAGCACATTTGATGTTCAACATCTGACTGGTCAATGAGGTTCCTGTGATATCGAAACTATATCCACTAAACGTTTTGATGAAGCTCAATGAAGTGAAGGCTGTCGCTCCTGCATTCCAATCCAAAATAGAATCGCAATAAGGACAAGTGCTTCCACCGCAGTCAGTCCAGAACTCATTTCCATCAACCACTCCGTTGGTGCAGTTACCGTCAGTTGCACATGGGCTGCACATAGAACCACCACAATCTATACCAACTTCATTTCCGTTCATGATTTCATCAATACATGTTGGACATATCTGACAGTTACCAGTATAAATATCGCCAGCATTGAAATAGTTATTGCCATCAACGTCTACGTATGCAGTGTCGTCACAATCTATTTGGGTTTCGTTTCCGTTCAAAAATCCATCACCGCAAAGGTCAGCGCAAGGACCGCAATTTGTACCACCGCAGTCTACACCTGTCTCATCACCACCCATTTCCAAGCTGTCTTGAATACCATTTGCGCAAGGGTCACAAGCACCGCATTCTCCACCGCAATCTAACCAAGTTTCACCCAGGTCAGGTTGGAAAATTCCGTCAATACAATGATCACACTCTTCACATGGACCACCGCAGTCAATCAATTGCTCGTTGTTATTTAAAATCCCATCAAAGCAATTGGCAGGAATTTTATTTTCAGGATTAGGGCAGCCCGTTAATAACAATAACGAGACCATCGCTGAAACGAATAAAGAGAAATACTGAGTTGTTTTCATTTCTTAATTGGACTTTTCGGTTGTGCAATATACATAAAAAGACAATATAGGTTAAGAATAGGTTGCAAATCGTGATGAATTATATGGGTGTTAAGCAATATTTGTTATGCTCGGATGAAAGCACCACCTTTGCTGCATGATTTGGAAAAGAAGAAAAGCAGAATCAGAAACGAGTAGGGGATTGTCACCTTTCAACCGATTGATACATGCCAGAGGAATTGAGGATTGGGGCATGTTTTCTTCTCCATTGAGTCTTGATCAGCACAATCCTTTTCTCATGCAAGACATGAAAAATGCTGTGGATTTGCTGCTTTCTCATTTGGACAAAGGGTCTAAAATTCTGGTTTTTGGCGATTATGATGTTGATGGTACTTGCTCAGTGGCCTTGGTGATGTCAGTACTGAATCAAGTCAAGGCCCATTGTATTTCTTATATTCCAGATAGATATGAGGAAGGGTATGGTTTCTCAGTTAAAGGAGCTCAATGGGCTATTGATAATGATGTTCAATTGATTATTACTTTGGACTGTGGAACCAAAGATGGCCCTCGTATTTTACAATGCAGAAATGCCGGAATTGACGTGATTGTTTGCGATCACCATGAACCAGATATTTTACCGGCGGCGAATGCAGTTTTGAATCCCAAACGAAAGGACTGTGAATACCCTTTCAAAGGACTGAGCGGATGTGGTGTTGGTTATAAATTGATGATGGCCTGCGCTGAAAGGAAAGGTTGGCCCAAGAGTTGGATTTTATCCACTGTAGATTTGGTAGCAGTTGCTGCATGTGCGGATATCGTTCCAATGGTAGATGAAAATAGAAATTTGGTTGCACTGGGTTTGCAAATGATGCAACAGAATATGCGACCAGGTCTAAAAGGTTTGATAGCTTTTTCTGGAGCCAAAGACCGGAATTGGTCAGTTAGTGATATTGTCTTTTTGCTTGCGCCTCGTATCAATGCAGCTGGACGAATAGCCTCAGGTAATGCTGCAGTTTCCCTGCTTTTGGCCAATGACCATTCTGAGGTGGAAAGCATTGCTGGTCAGATTGAAGAATACAATCAATCTAGACGAAGCATTGATCAGAACGTAACAGCCGAAGCATTGTCAGTTTGGGAGGCAGATCCATTTAACCAAGAAGCTTTTGTCAATGTCTTGTGGAATGAACATTGGCTGAAAGGGGTCATTGGTATTGTTGCATCTCGCGTCTTAGAGAAGCACTATCGCCCAACCATTGTGTTCACCAAGAGCCACGAAGTGTGGGCAGGCAGCGCGCGTTCCATTGAAGGGTTGGATATTTATGAAGCACTGGATGCTTGCAAAGAGGAATTGATTCAGTTTGGTGGCCATACCATGGCAGCTGGGATGAGTATTAAGGAAGAGAATTTGTTGACTTTTCGAGAAAAATTCAATCATGTGGTTCGTGAGAAGTTAAATCATGTTCGACCAGAGCCTGTTGTATTGTATGACATCGTTATCAAATTGGCTGAAGTGGAAATGGAATGGGTAAAATCGTTAAGCGGATTTGCACCTTGTGGACCGGAAAACATGGCGCCTGTATTTCTGATTGAGGGGTTGAGACCAGCTTTTCCTCCAAGGCAAATTGGAGCAGATGGTAAACATCTCAAGTGTTCTTTTCGTCAGGGAATTGGTGGGACATATTTTGATGCCATTGGTTTTGGTATGGCCGAAAGTATGGAAATGATTTTAGCAGGACCGGTAGATGTTTTGTGTGCTCTGGAGATTAATGTATTTAACGGGAGAACATCGGTTCAAATGAATTTGAAGGCCATTCGTCCTTCACAATCATAGTATCTTTGCATTATGGAAAATCGTACGGAGTTGGATAGCTTGGGTGAGTTTGAATTGATCAATCACCTGACACAATATTTTGTTCCTCAACATGAAACTACATTGAAAGGTGTTGGTGATGACGCAGCTGTTTTGGCAACGGGAGGTTCAACGGATCAGGTGGTCACTACAGATTTGATGGTAGAGGGTGTTCATTTTGATTTGATGTACACACCATTGAAGCATCTGGGTTACAAAGCCATTGCCGTAAACGTTAGTGATATTTGTGCTATGAATGCAACTCCAAAGTATGTTACGGTGAGTTTTGCAGTTAGCAATCGATTTTCTTTAGAAGCCATAGAGGAGTTGTACGCGGGAATGCAAATTGCTTGCGAGAAATATGGAGTTGATTTAATTGGAGGTGATACTTCAACGGCTTTGCATGGCATGACTTTGTCCATTACTGCAATTGGTGAAGTTTATCCTGAAAAGGTTAGTTACCGTTCAGGCGCCAAGCTCAATGACTTGTTGGTAGTAACAGGTGATTTGGGAGCGGCTTACTTGGGTTTGCAAGTTTTGGAAAGAGAGAAAGAGGTGTATAAAGCCACTCCATCTATTCAGCCAGAATTGATAGGATACGATTATGTTCTTCAGAGGCAATTGAAGCCAGAAGCGAGAGTAGATGCAATTCAATTTTTAGAAGATTTAAAGGTTACGCCAACTGCGATGATAGATATTTCCGATGGGTTGTCCTCTGAAATCATGCACCTGTGCACGCAAAGTGAATTGGGTTGCGATTTGTACGAAGCCAAAATTCCAGTTTCGCCAGATGTTCAACGCGTGGCAGAAGAGTTTCATTTGGATGCTACCACTTGTGCATTGAATGGTGGTGAGGATTATGAATTGCTTTTTACAATTTCTCAATCGGACTATGAAAAAATAAAAGGTAGTCCTCATTTCACAGTGATTGGTCACATGACAGAGAAGGTGAGTGGTCCGCGCATCATTACCAGAGGCAATGAGGCTATTGCGTTAAGAGCGCAAGGTTGGAATGCTTTCAACGCTTAATTTGAAGAACCTCGGCAACGGTAAAGAAAGATCCTGTTACCAGTACCAAGTCTTCCTTATAGGCTTTGGTCTTTGCACTTTCATATGCTTTTTCTACTGAAGCATAAACTTCTCCAATCAGATTTTTCTGTTGTGCCATATTACAAAGTAGGGTTGCGTCGAGACCTCTGGGAATATTGGCTTTGCAGAAATAGTATTGCGCTGTTTTAGGGAATAATTCAAGAATGTTTTCAATGTCCTTGTCATTTACCATTCCCAGCACAATGTGTAATTTTTGAAATGAGAGTTTTTGAATTTCAGCAAAAATCAAGTTTAAGCCATCTTCATTGTGTCCAACATCAACAATGGTTTTGGGATTTTCTGAAAGGGTTTGAAAACGACCCAATAGCCCTGTGTTTTGAATCACATTTTTAAAACCTTCTTCGATAGCGCTGTCTGTGATGGCGGGTATTGTTTGTTGAAGTGTTTTTAGGGCAAAGAATGCAGTGGATTTGTTTTCGTTTTGAAAGATTCCAATTAATGGGCTAGGATATGTTTCTTGAACTGCTGCTGACTGAAAGGGAATACCTAAATATTCTGCTTTGGTTTTTAGGACAACCAAAGCTTCTTCTCGCATAGGGCCAAAAGTTGCTGCTATTCCACTTTTGAGTATGCCCGCTTTTTCTTGCGCAATTTTAGGAATGGTGTCTCCAAGGAATTGCATGTGGTCTTTGGATACGTTGGTGATAATGCAATGCATGGGTGAGATAACATTGGTGCTGTCTAATCTTCCACCCATACCCACTTCAATAACAGCGTAATCCACTTCTTGTGTGCAGAAGTATTCCAAGGCCATGGCAAATGTCAGTTCAAAGAAGGATGGCTCAACATTGCCTTCGTTCCAATTTTTGTATCTTATTACAAATTGAATAATGAAGTCTTCCTCAATCCATTCGCCATTGATTTTGATCCGCTCCCTGAAATCTACTAAATGAGGGCTGGTGTAAAGGCCTACTTTGAAACCAGCGCATTGTAGGCTGGATGCAATGAGTGAAGAGGTTGAGCCTTTTCCATTGGTGCCACCAACATGGATGGTCTTTACTTTTTTTTCAGGATGATTGAGCCACTCGCAAAGGGCTTCTGTGTTGCTCAATGAAGGTTTGTATGCAGCTGCACCAATGCGGTGAAACATGGGCAGTTGATCAAAAAGAAATTGTAATGCCTCAGGGTAGGTCATTTGAGTTTGAACGTAATCACAATCGAACCCACTTGCTTTTTGCTATTGGCAAGGGTGGTAAAACGCGCTTTTTTGGCTGCCTCGATGGCCAACTCGGAAAGTTGCTTGAAGCCTTCTGCAGATACTTTGGATTGAACTGGATCAACGGTTGCGCTGGTCACTTTCCCTTCACTATCCACAGTAATGTTCAAGTAAATGGTTCCTGCAAAGTCTGGTTTTTTTTCTAGACTTGGTGCTGATTTCATACCACGACCTTTCAAACTCCATTTTCCTTCACCACCTGATCCTCCAAACATGCCTTTGCCTCCAAGCGTGCCATCAGGATTGCCCTCTATCCCGCCTCCACCAGGTGTACCACCGGCTGAAGTATTCTTTCCTTTGTCAAAGAGATTGTTGATTTTGCTTTTCTGTGCGTTTTGCTGTTGCTCTTGGGCAGATGGTTGTGGATTGGAATTGTCAGAGGTATTGTTGCTTTCTGATGGAGTGTCATCACCTTGTGTAGTGACTTGCGATTGCGCATCGGCTATAACTTCATTGACATCACCGCTAGCAGCATTCATGGCAGCGCTCTCTGCTCCTAAGTCAACATACTCGCCTTCCCCAGGCTCAAAATCGCCCAGCGCGGCCAAGCTCAAACTCTCATATTGAATAGGCTCGATGGGTGGTAATTTGGTACAACTTCGCATGCCCATGATGAGCAACCCAAAAAGGATGCTGTGGAAGATCAATGTGCCAACAAATGGGGTGTACTTCTGAATCATTACTCGGGCTTGGGTGTTTGCGTTGCAATAACGGGCTCACAGTGCAGTACCTTCAAGGTTGAAAATAGCTCAATGGTTTCTCCCGTGGGTACGTCTCTATCCACATTAAGAATTACAGTGCGCTTTTCTTGGGGTCTTCCAAAGAAGTAGCTCTGCAGTCTTTCTTTGAGTTGATCTTTTTCAATGACTTCATTGTTCAATGAATACACTAAATCTTTGGTGATGGTCACGGTGGTGCTTCCCACTGATGGTTGCCCTGTTGTGGTTTTGGGAAGATTGACAGCCTCTCCGTTCACAGCCAATGTACTGGCGATGATGAAGAAGATCAACAGCATGAAGATGATGTCGGACAGTGCCGACATCGCAGGTTCAACATGAACCTTATTTTTTCTTCCAAAATCCATATTGATTAGTGGGTTGGTTCTTCAAGAATGTCTAGGAACTCGATGGCATGTGCCTCCATTTTATTGACCACCTTGTTGATTCGAGAAATCATGAGGTTATATCCAATGTGTGCAATCATGAAAACGATCAAACCCACAGCAGATGAAATCATCTTTAAATACAATCCCTCTGATACTGTGCTGATTTGTAATGAACCTGCCTCTGCGATGTCTTTGAAAATGGTAATTACACCAAACACAGTTCCCAAGAATCCAAATACAGGCGCAACACCAGCGATGGTAGCCAAAACGATGACGTTCTTCTCCAATTTTGCCGTTTCTTGCTTGCCCACATTCTCAATGGCTTTCTTAATGTCATTGACGGGTTTCCCAATTCTGCTTAGACCTTTGTGAATGATGCTTCCTTCCGGAGTGCCCATGTTTTTGGCCAAATCCTTGGCCATATCAATTTTGCCTGCATAGATGTATTCTTTGATGCGAGGTAGAAAATTGGCCTCTCCTTTCAATGCATTTTTAGTGGCAATCCATCTATCGATGATAATATAAACACTCAAAACACTCATGAACAATTGAGGTACATAGATGTACCAGCCAGTGGCCAATTGATGCAAAAGCGTTTCAGCGATTGTGGTGTTGTGTGGCGCTGCAGCATCAGGAAGATTTACTGCTGCTTGTAGAAAAATGGTTGTCAAAGTCATGTTCGTTCTTTTATGCTGAACGAAGATGAGCGCTTTTTGTTTTATCCTTTCAAAATATTCAAAGAGTTATTCAACGCAGTTGGTTGAAACTATAGGTGCATCAGAATGTAGACCAATCCACCTCCCAAATATCCCAATAAAGCCCATAAACTAATCTTTTTGAAGTACCAACCAAAGTTGATTTTTTCCAATCCCATCACAGCAACGCCTGCTGCAGAACCAATGATCAAAATACTTCCGCCCGTCCCGGCACAGTAGGCCAAAAATTCCCAGAAAACACCGTCTCGCACAAAGTGATTGGCCCATACATCAGTCCCTATTTCTGTAATGGGATACATGCCAATGGACGCCGCAACCAATGGAACGTTATCGATTATTGCGCTGAGTATTCCAATGACCAAATTGATGGTATATGGATTGTTGAGTTGTTCTTTAAGCCAAATTGCAGCTGATGACAGAAGTCCTATTTCTTGCAAAGCACCAACCGCTAGAAGTATGCCCAAAAAGAAAAGAATGGAGGGCATGTCAATTTTTCGGAGTGCATGCAATGCTGTAAATTTTGATTTCTCTTCATCTAACTTTCGCCCATGCATAATGTCGGTAGCAATCCAAAGGACACCTAGGCTGAACATGATACCCATAAAGGGCGGGAGGTGTGTTATTTGTTTGAAAACAGGAACAAATAATAGCCCGCCTAGCCCGAGGATTAAAGCTATGTTCTGCTCTTTTTTAGCAACGGTTATTGGGGAATTGGAGAATGTGTTTGGAATATTGCCTTTGAGCTGGAATGATATCAAGACTAAAGGAATAATCAAACTGATTAAGCTTGGAATAAACAGCTGTTGGATAACATTGAATGTTGAAATTTGTCCTCCAATCCAGAGCATGGTAGTGGTCACATCTCCTAACGGAGACCAAGCACCACCTGAATTAGCAGCGATTACAACCATACCTGCAAATAACCATCTTGTGGGTTGATCAGGTATAAGTTTTCGTAATACACTGATCATTACAATTGAGGTAGTTAAATTGTCTAATGCTGCTGATAAGAAGAATGTAATCATTGCAACCACCCAAAGTAGTTTGCTTTTATTTCTGGTTGTTATTTTGTCTGTTATGACTTTAAATCCATCATGCGCATCTATGATTTCGACAATGGTCATGGCTCCCATTAAGAACAATAAAATTCCGGAGATCTCTTCAATGTGATGAGCTAGTCGTTCAGCAAAATAATGTGTGGCCCCCACTTTTTCAAAGGCTTCAGCAAAATAAGGAAGAGGCTCATGGAATCCAATCACCATCAAAGTCCAACAAAGCCCTCCAATGAATAGTGCAGTAGCGGCTTTATCAATTTTAATATTGTGTTCAGTTGCTATCATTAGATAACCAATCAGAAAAACTGCTATTATAATTGTGCTCATCATTGTGGTTTTGTTGTTTTTAAGAACATGGATACTTGCTGACGTTTTCCTATTTCCATCACTTCAACCAATTTTTGAATGGGCAATGTTCTGTCCATTTGCAATGAAACTGCCAGTGTAGAATCTTTTTGGTGAATCAACTCTAACTTTCTTTCAAGCTCCTCTGCTGAGCAAGGTTTGTTTTCATAAAACAATTGCTCATTGCCATCCATGGTAACTTGTATATTTTGTTTGGCCTCCTTGGCTTTGTTTTCTTTAGACTCAGGCAACATTACTTTCAGCACATTGGGATGCGCCATGGTGGACAAAATCAAAAAGAAAAGCAAAAGAAAAAACATGATGTCATTCAATGAATGGGTGCTAACCTCCGCACCATGTTTTCTGCGACGATTGATTTTCATTTTAGGACTGACTTTCTTTTTGTGCCAATTTCACCAACAAAGCGTGCTCTTGAATATTCCTTGAAAAGTGGTCAATCTTTTGTTGGAAAATATGATAAGCTGAAAAGGCAATGATACCAACTACAAGACCACCGGCAGAGGACACCATTTTTTGATACAAACCTTCTGAAATAACCGCTATGCTAATGTCCTGAGAAACAGAGATGTCAAAGAAAATTGTGATTACACCAAAGATGGTTCCAATAAAACCCAACAAAGGCGCTACACCAGCGATCAAACTCAAAGAAGAAAGTCCTTTTTCATAATGTGCAATTTCAATATTGGTAGCATCTGAAAGCAGTTGATCCACCTCTTCGAGATTATTGGCACTTCCAGCGTGAATGAAAATTCTTCCCCATGATCCTTTTACAGTTGTACACAATTGTGATGCTCCATGGTTTTCACCGGTTCTCAGCAATTCTATATGTCGCCTGCTTTTTTCAGCAGGGGCAATGTTTTGCTGACTGAAATATAGCATTCGCTCGATGAGAACATAAATGGTGTATACCAAAAGAATTCCCAACGCCACCATAACCCATCCGCCTTTAAGGATGAGATCTAGCACTTCCATTGAGGGTGCTTCTGAAACTTGTACGAATATCATGGTGTAAAGGAAAGAAAAAAACTCAACGCTCAAATGCAATTTTAGAAACGTTTTTAACGTCTCCTTGGGAATCTCCAGCCATTATTATGTAAACACCTGCCGATGGACGATTGCCTTGTTCATCCTTGCCGTTCCAAATACAACGTCCACCTTCGCTGCTTCCGGAAAAAACTAGCTTGCCAGCGATATCAGTGATTCTTATTTGACTCTCATAAGCCAAACCTTGAATAGATATTAATCCATGATAATCTGATGGGACAGGGTTGGGGTAAGCATACACCTTCTCCATTTTATTGTCAAAATTGGTGGCGTCTCCAGTATACGAAATGAGACCCCTGTCCGTGGCAAAGAAGATTTGCCCATTGGCTTGATTGATTCCGATGTCGTATACATTATTGGATGGAAGCGGTGTATTCTCTTTGGTGTAATGTGCCAATTGCGTCAATCCATCTGGACTAAACCGATATACACCATTATTTTGTGTAGCAATCCACTTATTGTTTCCTCCGTCGATCTCAATGTTGTTTACAGCCTCTGTTTCTAATAGAATTTGGGTGTTTCCATCTTGCGTGATTAGTATTTGTTCCGCATCAAAATTTTCTTCAGTAAAAATGGCTTCTTGGTTGTAAAATATAGCAACACCTTTGATAGTGCCTATCCAAATATTTCCCTCTAGATCTTCAGTGATGGAGTATACATCTTTGGTGGGTAAACCTCCTTGCCCTTCTTTGTCCACTAACAACTTGTACACATCATCATCCTTGTTGTCTAAAGTCCCATTGTAATTGATCGCTAGAATTCCTTTTCCACGTACAATGGCGAACACATATCCCGCTTGCGAATGATATACCTGCTCAATAATGTCAGACTTGGAAACCAGTGGGCTAAAATTGAAATCGATGAATTGTTTTTCTTTGGTATAAACGACAACAGGGTTTTCGGAAAAACTATTTCCAATCCAAGCGTTACCGCTGAGGTCAAATTGAACACTTCCCACCGCTGTCCAATTGTTGGCTGTATCAACAGAGGAGTTGAGCGGGTTGTTGCCCGTTGCAGAATTGAAAATACTGATTCGGCCATCAGCTTGTCTTTCAATTAATCCTTCCTCCCAGCTTCCAAATAGAACGTGTTTATTATCGTTGGGATTTACAGCAACGTCCAATACATCAAAAACACCATCGCCAAATGTGTTGGCCCCATTTCCAAAACTTTCATTGATCCAATCTGTATTGAGATATGCTGATTGAAAACAATAGGTGTAGGTATTTCCCCACCATGGAAAGACGTTGCCAGTGGCAATCCAAACTTGATCATTGTATGGATTTACTTTTCGCATGATGTTGGAATAAGGTCCTGTTGGTGTGTGAATTCTCTCTGTTCCATTAACCTCTCTTGAACACAATCCTAAAATTTGATTGCCCAGCCATTTTTTTCCAGATGCGTCAATAATGACATGGTTGGGTGAAAGATATAGCCAGTCGTTTTGATTGTCTTCAAATACAATTTCTCCTTGGGTATTTAAGATCAAGTAACGGTCTTCGAGACTAACAGTAATTACATCACGATTGCACCACAAAGAACGGGGTGTCGCATTGGTGTTAATGGTACTCAAGGGTTCAAAACTGTTGAGTAAGACATCTCCTTTCCAAATGGTATAAGTGTTTTGTTCCTCAATGATGAAGTAGATCCATTGCTCAAAGCCATAGGCTGAAATGATTTTACCACTTCCGCTGGAAAAAGCGACATCCCAGTTTTGAAAATTGGCTAAAAAAGGATTATTGCTTTCAATTGAATTGATTTCAGTAGGTCCAACGGAGTACATTTTTTGTTCATGATGAAGCGTGAACAAAACTTCCTCAGCACTTCCGTTATCTCCCAATAGAGCTGTATTTTTAATTTCGTATTCTTTCAAATCTAAAACCAGTAAACCAATGCCCGTTGAAAGGTAGGCGAGGTTGTTTCGAATCTCAATGTTTTTAATGGATTTATCTCCAATGATGTTGCTCAATTTAAAGTCTGGAACGTTGATAGTACCTGTAGACATTAATAAATCAATGTTTCCATTTTGGTATCCTACTACAATGGTATTTTCAGAAGGGATATATGCCGCTGAGGTTGGAGCAACATCGTTCAAACCATTGGTCTTGCTTATTTTTTGAAAGCTTTGTTCCGATGAATTGAAAATGATAATTCCATTCTCTGATAATCCGATGATTTCATTTGGGGCACCCAAAACAAGTTTATTGATTCTATTGTAACTGAATAAATCATTCCAAAGTCCTACTTGCTGTGTAAAACCATGAAGTGCCAGAAGGCAAGCCAGGAAAGATGTTATTTTTAGTTTCAATTTTATACGTTCAGTTTTTTCAACGCGATATCAAACGCAAAAGCTGTGATATTATTTTTCTCGGGATTGATTTGATGAATCTCTCTTAGCGCATTGCCTATGATTTGATAGGTGTCTTCGAAAATGGCGCCATCTTCAATGGTCTTTAAGTCACTACTCATCAAGTACGCAAAAACCCTTGCCATACCGCAATTGGCTATGAAGTCGGGGATGATGGATATTTGTTGATCTGCCATTTGTGCAATAGGACCAAAGAAGATTTCTTGGTCTGCAAATGGAACGTTAGCTCCGCATGAAATCACTTCCAAACCTGATGCAATCAGTTGCTCAACTTGTTCTTTGGTTACCAATCTAGAAGCAGCGCAGGGAAGAAATACATCAGCTCCCATGGACCATATTTTTTGATTCACTTCTTCAAATGAGATGAGTTGATCACTAACCAATTGATTCCCTTGCCTTTGGATAAAAAGTTGCGTGATGGTCTCAAAACTAAGACCGTTGGGTTCAATGATGCCGCCATTGCGATCAATAATACCGACAACCTTTGCACCGGACTGCGCTGCGTAAAATGCAGCCGCAGCACCCACATTTCCCCATCCTTGGACAATGACTCTTTTTTGATGGATGGAACCTCCCCAGATTTGATAATATTGCTCAACACTTTTCCATACACCGTAGCCGGTAATCATATCTGCCACTTTATATCCTAACTGCAAGGAAGGGGTGTATTGCTCGTCGTTTAATACCTTGATGACGCCTCTTCTCAATTGCCCGATGCGCGTTATTTTTTGCGATTCACTGGGATTGAAGTGGCCGTTGAAAACACCTTCTTGCGGATGCCAAACGCCATTTTGTTCAGTGATGGGAATTACTTCATGTATTTCATCAACGTTGAGGTCTCCACCCGTTCCGTAGTATGTTTTCAATAATGGCTTAACTGCTGCATACCATCTTTCCAGCACTCCTTGCTTTCTGGGATCCGAAGGGTCAAAATTGATTCCGCTTTTGGCACCCCCAATTGCGGGTCCACTGACACTAAACTTAATTTCCATGGTTTTGGCCAAGGATTCAACTTCCCTTTTGTCCAAACCCTTGCGCATGCGTGTTCCGCCGCCAGCAGCTCCACCCCGCAAAGAGTTAATGACTACCCAGCCTTCCGCTTCAGTTAGGCTATCCTTCCAATGAAAAACAATTTCGGGTTGCTTGTTCTCGTATGCTTTTAATTTTTCAATCATCATCATGGCGTAAAGATAATCGTTGAAACCACTATATTTGAAAGACGAACAAGAGAATATGGAGGCAATAAAAAAAAATGTACCCCAGCTGCTTATAGGTTTGAGCGTAATCATTACAGCTTATATTCTGGGCAATGCTATTCAAAACCGCAATCGACATGAGGATGCCATCGCAGTTACAGGCAAGGCTGAAAAGACATTTACTTCAGACTTGATTGTTTGGAGAGGTCAGTATTCTCGTTTTGCAACTACTCTAAAAGAAGCTTACGATATGTTGAATGCGGATTCAAAATTGCTGAATGACTATCTAAGTTCAAAAGGGATGAAAAAGGAGGATTTGGTTTTCTCGGCGGTTGAAATTGAAAAAGTGTACAGAACCGAAACTGACAAGGATGGAAACTCAACTTCTTTTTTTAACGGATACAATCTTTCACAGGAAGTTAAAATAGAATCCAAAGAGGTGAACAAAGTTGAAGCTTTGTCCCGGGAGGTTACGGAATTGATCAATAAAGGTCTTGAATTGAATTCAATGCGTCCTGAATATTATTACACCCAATTGGCGGCGTTGAAAATTGAGATGATCGCAGAAGCCACCAAGGATGCAACACTTCGTGCACAGAAAATAGCGGAGGAATCAGGTTGTTCTTTGGGTGTTCTTAAAAATGGGGATATGGGGGTATTTCAAATAGTTGCTCCTAATTCTTCAGAGGATGAGTATTCTTGGGGTGGTTCGTTTAATACAAGTTCCAAGGAGAAATCAGCAAGCATTACCATGTCTTTGCGTTTCAGTGTTGAGGATTGATGTTTTTTGATGCATTAAGATTTTTACGTGCCGTCACTTTTAAAAAGTGCTGGAATGCTTTTATGGTTTACAAAGGTTTTTATCAAAGAAATGCCTACCATCCAGGTCTTCCTATTAGCTTAAGTGTTGAACCAACAACAGCCTGTAATCTGGGATGTCCGGAGTGTCCTTCGGGATTGAAAGTGTTTTCAAGACCAACGGGAAATTTGAAATTGGAAGAATTCAAATCCTGGTTAAGGGAATGGAGGGAATTTGTTTTTCATGTCAATTTTTATTTTCAAGGAGAGCCGTTTATTCATCCCCAATTGATTCAGATGATTCAATTGGCGCATCAGGAAAAAATCTATACAGCCGTTTCAACCAATGCCCATTTTATGAATCAAAAAATGGTGTCAGATATCATTGAAAGTGGATTGGATCGTATCATTATTAGTTTGGATGGATTTACGCAAGAGGTCTATGAACAATACCGCGTAAATGGCAGAGTAGAAGAAGTAAAGAAGGCTGTTGCGCTTTTGGTTGCTGAAAAGCGGAAAAGAAAAGTACATCATCCGCACATTATTGTTCAAACATTGGTTGTAAAACCCAATGAGCATGAAGTAGACGAGATAAAGGCATGGGCCAAATCAGCAGGTGTTAATGAAGTAAAATGGAAAACAGCACAGTTGTATCATCCAACTGATGATCATCCGTTGATGCCAGTGAATGAAAAGTATAGGCGTTACAGAAAGAATGCTCAAGGTCAGTGGGTAATCAAGAGTCAATTGGACAACCATTGTTGGCGCCTTTGGTCAGCATGTGTGATTACTTGGGATGGGAGTATGGTTCCTTGTTGTTTTGATAAGGATGCTGCTTACAAGATGGGTAGTCTTAGAAATCAATCATTGAAGGAAATTTGGAACAATGATGAGTACAAGTCATTTCGCAGTCAATTGTTGACCAGTAGAAAGAGCATTGATATTTGCTCCAATTGTTCTGAGGGAACCAAGGTTTGGGTGTAGTTTTGTTGCATGATAATTATTGGGACAACACTGGTCAGTGAAGATATTTTCGAGGAACAATTTGTTTGTGATCTCAGTGCATGTAAGGGAGCTTGTTGCGTGGAAGGTAGCAGTGGTGCACCATTGACCTTGGATGAGGTAGATGAATTGGAGAAAAATTGGCCATTGGTTAAGCCGTATCTTCCTGAAGAACACATTGCTGTTGTTGAGGAGAAAGGTTTTGTTGTCGTGGATGATGATCAAGAACTAACAACTCCCTTGTATGGTGAACATGGCGCTTGTGCTTTTGTATTTTATGACCAGAATGGAATTGCAAAATGCGGCTATGAGAAGGCTTTTTTGGATGGGAAAACCCAATGGAAAAAACCAATCAGTTGTCACCTGTATCCAATCAGAACCAACGAATTAAAGGAATACACGGGTGTCAATTATCACCGTTGGGGAGTTTGCGAGCCCGCGTGCGAGTGCGGTTCAAAATTAAAAGTACCCGTTTTTCGATTTTTAAAAGAACCGCTGATCAGAAAATTTGGTCAGGAATGGTTCGATGAAGCAGAGTTGGTTTACGAGGCTCTGCAGCGAGAAGAAGATTAACCAATCAGTGTTCAAACCTCTTTCTTTTTCGAGTAATTGTATGGAATAGTTGGTGGAAATTTGTTTCCATGCGAGTGCTGTGGATGATTGGTTTTCTAGTGTTATCAGGGAAAGTTCTTGCCCAGTGGTCTTGCACTTCCATTCCCATTCCCAATCAAGGTGTTTCCGTATTGATCAATGCAGGTAATCCAGCGGTTGTGACTTCATTTGTTGATGCTTCCAAAAAGGACACATGGAAATCGGATGTTCAGTGGAAGTCAATTGACTTTAAAGACAATCAGTTTTCAGGCTATCCAAAAGAATGGCCAGGTATTGGCCCTGGATTTGATTCAGATAGTATGTTGTTCTTCTCGCAAATTCATTCCGAAAATGGAAAGCAGATGACCAAGATTTATTTCAAACACAATGGAAAGGTAGATGTCTTGATGCATGGTGTTTTGGGTAATGATGCAGATCCGTTTTTTGATGAGAAGGAACAGTGGCTGTATTTTTCTTCAGATAGAACAGGGGGAAACGGAGGTTGGGATTTGTATAGAACCAAATGGCTGAATGGGCAATGGTCAGAACCTCAAAATTTAGGTGTTGGAATCAATACCAATTTGGATGAACGTTATCCCATTTTGAATTGGGATGGGCTCTGTTTTTCATCCAAAACAGAGCGGGGTGATTGGGATATTTTCTTGTCTCCATCGCAAGAATCATTTGATGTACGATGGCAGTTAGAAGCTCCCATCAATTCGGAAGCTGACGAGTTTCAATGGGTGATGTGGTCGCAAGATTGTGGATGGTTGGTGTCCAATCGACAGCAGTCCTCACCCATTAGAAATGGTCTATTTGAGCTGAAAAAACAGTTGGAACGTGATTCTTTTTGTTTTGTTTTTAATCAGCCATTTACTTGGCGTAAGAATGATATTTATGTTGAGTCATTTCAGAATTCAAGGGGCTGTTTTGAATTACCCTTGGGCATTGTGCATCATTGGCAGTTTTCCGATGCTTTAAACACGCCACTCGCTTATGAAGCGTTTAGTATAGAGGATAAGTATGGAGAAATTGTCGCTGAATTGTTAACGGATTCTGAGGGCCGAGTATCATGGGAGTTTCTGGGTCTTCAACTAGGTGAAGTGCAATGGTTAAAGGTGAATGATGAATCCAATTTATTGGCGGACAATGATGGATTGATATTTTCACGGAATAGTTCTAAACGACCTCCAACACCTACAGTTTTGTTTCAAAAGAATCAGTCAGTGTTGGATGATGTTTATCAAGAGCAACTCATTGAGCTAAGCTTGTATTTGTTGATTCATCCAGAAGAGAAAGTTAAATTAGTGGGCTCATTTGATTTAGCAGGGGATTTAGTCTCAAATGAGCGTTTGGCTTGGGAAAGGGCGTTTTCTGTTCAAAGTTTTTTGATGGCCCATGGTACATTGCTTAACCAAATAGACGTTGAGATTGAACTTCCGCAAAGCCGAGGAATTAATGTAAAGGATAGAAGGGTAGAGATAGCATTTCAATGATCCTTTTGAAGTATTTTTGGCTCATGAAAATAAGATCATTATTCCCATCAACAAGTTTGATTTTGACCCGTGGGCCGCTACAGCAAGGAGGCACAAGTGTTATTGAGGGTGAGGAAAAAAAGGGCCCCCAGCGTTGGGTCAAATTGAATGACATCATTTTTGTAGGTATGAATGATGGATTATATCACACACGTTACCAGGAGGATGTTTCTATTGTTCATGATGAACGTAATCGCGTGGTGGGATATTGGAACCACACTTCTTCAGAGGGAACTCGCCCCAATAAGTCGGCCGTTATTGGTGCTGTTGCTTTGAGCTTTTTGGTGTCTTCTGCTTTGTTTTTGTTAGGAGTATGGAATTTTATTTGGAAGTACGAGCCTTTTTTAGTCAAGGATGAGCAAGGTCAAATTGTTTCAGAACGATGGTGGCTCACGGTTATTGTTATTCTGATTTATAGCAGTTGGGCTGTTTTTTGGACTTACGGTTTTGCATATTATGAATGGAAACGACAGCAGTTGGCTCATCAAATGTTGGACAGTTCCAAATAAGGGATGCATCATGAGATACATAAAAAAAGGACTGAAATTTCAGTCCTTTTTTGTGTTGTGTTGTTTTATTCAGGGCTCAATCTACGTTGTCATGTAGAAAGGGATTGTTATCACTTAATCCATATCGCTTTTCTCCATTTAAATCAGTAGTTTCTGAAATTCCAAAACGAGAAGCTTGACTTTCGCTACTTGAGGGAGCATTGTCTAAAACAATTTTCTTTCGCTCATAGGCTGGAACATCCTCCAAGGAGTTTAACCCTCCTGGACTTTTTAATTTCATACAGATTTGTTTGATTCGATCGGATCTTTCAATTTGCAATTGGTTGATAGAAGAACGATCAATATTGTCCGTTGCTCTTTCCTTCAGGTTCAATGAAGCTTCTGGGGCGATAGCTCTATTCTCGATTTTTACTTCTTGCTCACCAAAACCGACAACGTTGAATACATCTTCGTTCACTGATTCTTGAACATTGAACTTCATTTTTACTTCTTCTTGTTCAAATGTCAAATTTTCCTGAACCATTTGAGGGACCTCCAAAGGGGCGCTCATGTCAAAAAGATCAATGGTTTTTGGTTCTTCAGGGATTTCTATTTCAAAAACAACTTCAGTTTGGTTGAATTCAACTACCTCATTGTCTTCTATTGCAACGGGCTCTACTAGACTATTGTTGTTTGAAATTTCTTCTAACTCAATACGCATTACAGGACTTGCAAGTGGTTGTGTAACTTCTTGAACCATTGCAATTGGTTTTTGAATAGCAACTTCTTCAGCAGCTACATGAACGTCTACAACCACTTGTTCAGCTTTGTCAATACCAGGAATTACGTTGTCAATACCCTTGGCATCCCATCCAGTTGCAATGACAGTAACAGAGATGTCCGCTCCAAGACGGTTATCTTGTCCATATCCCCAAATCACATTGGCGTTCATGCCTGCGCGGTCTTGAATGGCATCGGTAATTTCAGTTACCTCATCCATTAGCAATTCTTCCTCACCATGAGTAATGTTTAAAAGTACATGCTTTGCACCAAAAATATCGTTGTCGTTCAATAGAGGTGACTCCAATGCGGTTTCAACTGCACGCTTAGCTCTGTTTTCTCCGCTGGCTCTGCCACTTCCCATAATAGCAACTCCACTATCTTTCATCACAGTCTTGACGTCATTCATATCAACGTTTACTAGCCCCGTCAATGTCATTACTTCTGCAATTCCTTTAGCGGCGGTGCACAACACTTCATCAGCATGACCAAAAGCTTTGTTCATGGTTAGATTACCGAACAATTCGCGCAGTTTATCATTGCGGATTATGAGTAATGTATCCACGGAATTTCTCATTTCTTTCACACCTTCTTCAGCATGATGATGGCGCATTTTTCCTTCAAAAGTGAAAGGTACAGTGATGATGCCAACCGTTAGGATGCCCATCTCTTTGCACATCTGTGCAATGATTGGTGCAGCGCCTGTCCCGGTCCCTCCACCCATACCAGCTGTGATGAACACCATGCTGGTTTTGCTCTTTTCGTTGTGCAAGATATTTCTAACTGCTTCAATGCTTTCCAAAGCAGCATCTCTTCCAACGATTGGAGAAGAGCCAGCACCACGACCTTCAGTAAGGTTAGCGCCCAATTGAATTTTGTGCGGCACGGGTGATACTTCAATCGCCTGGGCATCAGTGTTACAAATGATAAAATCGACACCATTGATGCCTTGATTGTACATGTAGTTGACGGCATTAGAACCACCGCCACCTACACCAATCACTTTGATGAGTGAGTTGCACTCTGGTTGTAAATCAAAATTGAGGCTTTCGAAATCCATTATCTAAAAATTAGGTTATTGCACTTTAATTTGCCGAAACTATATCATAGTTATGCGCATATCAAGTGCATTTCGTTTTTTGTGTTAACGACACTGTGTTAGTAAATCCTGTTTTTTGAAATGTTGATTTTTTTCAGGTTGCAGGTGCACTTTATCAGTTATTTTTACTTCATGATGAGTCAGAAAATTTTTCCGGAATGGCTGAATGACAAGGGCATTGCTATGCTCATAGATCCAGATATTGGTGATCCGGAATCATGGGAGAGGTTGTCCTTAAAGGCAAAGGAATGTGGGGTTAAATTAATTTTGGTTGGCGGTAGTTTTTTGCATAAGAACAATTTACAAGCGTGCATTCAACATTGTAAATTAAGTGGCCTACCAGTATGGATTTTCCCTGGTTCAGGAGGACAAATTTGTGAAGATGCGGATGGTATTCTGCTGCTTTCATTGTTGTCTGGTAGAAATGCTGAATTTTTGATTGGACAGCATGTTTTACATGCTCGGTTGTTACGCGATTCCCAATTGCCACTTCTATCAACAGCATATCTATTGGTAGATGGTGGAAGGCCTACCACAGTTTCATATGTGAGTAATACAACACCCATTCCAAGAGATAAGCCATTTTTGGCTTCGGCTACGGCTCTGGCCGGTGAACAGTTGGGGATGTCTTTGGTGTATTTGGACGCTGGAAGTGGAGCAGAGTATTCAGTATCAACCACCATGATAGCTGCTGTAGCCAATGAGGTTTCTATGCCTCTTTTTGTCGGTGGTGGTATTTCAACTGTACAGCAAGTTGCAGATGCGATTAAGGCTGGAGCTAGTTGGGTAGTTGTTGGGAGTAAGATCGAGAAGGATGCTGATTTTTTAAATCAATTGAAACAAATCAAATTTTAGTTTATGATAAGAAGACCATTTAATATCCGGCAGTGGATTGAAGAGAATAGGGATCTACTCAAGCCACCAGTTGGTAATAAGAATCTGTATAAGGAAGCAGGAGATTATATTGTAATGATGGTAGGCGGCCCCAATGCCAGAAAAGATTATCATTATAATGAAACCGAAGAGCTGTTTTATCAATTACAAGGTAGTATTGTCGTTGGTATTCAGGAGGATGGTAAGGCTGTGGATATTGAAATTAAGGAGGGTGAAATATTTTTGCTACCGGCCGGTGTTCCACACCAGCCTAGGAGAGGAGAGAATAC
>CAZNVU010000039.1:0-20475 GCA_964576575.1 uncultured Chryseobacterium sp. | reverse complement strand
TGTTTTTATAGATTGTATCGAGCCCGATGGTGCATTGATTTATGCCAATGAAGATCCAGAGGTAGTTAAGTTAGCACAAAAGCCCAGGCACAGGAACATACAAACCATAGGCTATGGACCGCATCCCAGTAATGTTGAAAATGGGATTACATACTTGGATACGTTGATGGGTTGGGTGCCAATTAGAGTTTTTGGTCACCACAATTTACAAAACTTGAACGGAGCTATGCAGATTAGCAGGATGGTGGGGATTTCTGATGAAGGTTTTTATAGTGCTATTGCAACATTTGAAGGAGCGTCAAAACGCTTAGAAATTGTGGCCCGCAGAAACCAGGGCATTGTTTTTAAAGATTTTGCTCATTCACCGTCTAAGTTAAAAGCCACAAGCTCAGCGGTAAAAAGACAATTTCCGCAACACCGCATTGTGGCTTGTATGGAACTGCATACATTCAGCAGCCTCAACTCGGCTTTTCTAGAGCAATATGCGCACAGCATGGATGAACCGGATGTTGCAATCGTTTACTTTAATCCGCATACCATCGAACATAAGCGTTTGTCCCCTATCAGTGTAGATGATGTCAAAAGTGCTTTTCAACGCGAGGATTTGATTGTCCTAACAGATGCTAGCTTAGTTGAAATGATTTTGATGGAAAGTGATTGGGAAAAAACACACTTGCTTTGGATGACCAGTGGGAATTTTGATGGCTTGGACATTGCCGATTTGGCATTGCGTTTACCAATGAATTAATCATTATCTTGGGACGATGAAAGTCTCCAAAGTTATGGTGTCGGGTTGTTTTGATGCATTGCATTCTGGTCACATTGCATTTCTGGAAAGTGCCGCACAATTCGGTGAATTATGCGTTTGCATTGGTAATGATGCCAACGTGTTACAATTGAAAAATAGGCCGACATATTTTAACGAGGACGAAAGAGCATTTATGCTGAGTGCTTTGCGCGTTGTGAAAGAAGTCAAAATTAGCACAGGCATTGGTCAGTTGGATTTCATTGAAGAACTGCAAGAGTTTATGCCCGATATATTTGTGGTTAATGAAGATGGACATAGCGAAGCTAAACAGGCTTTCATAGAGTCCAAAGGTGTAGAATACAAGATTTTAGAGAGAGTACCAAAAGATGGATTGCCGTTAAGATCCACAACAAAGTTCAGGACAGAAACTGAAATGCCTTTTCGTATAGACTTGGCTGGAGGATGGCTGGATCAACCTTTTGTGAGCGAGTATTGTGGGGGCTCAGTTGTTACCATTTCTATTTTGCCGACAATTAATTTTAATTCGCGCAGCGGTATGGCTTCGAGCACAAGAAATACTGCTATGTCAATTTGGGGTAAACATTTACCAAGTCAGAATCCGGAGCAATTGGCCAAGCTACTTTTCGCTGCAGATAATCCTCCTGGCAAGAAAAACATCTCGGGATCTCAAGATGCCATAGGAATAGTGTATCCAGGTTTGAATAGATTAGATTACCAAGGAGAATACTGGCCTCATGGTATTACGAATATTTTGGATGAAACCATTTTGGCTTGGTTAGAGCGACATCTTTTTTTAATCCCTATTGGGCCAAGAGCGGATGGCTTTGAAGTCCTAGATAGAATGGAACTTGAGAAGAAAAGTGTAATGGAATTAGCAGATGCTGCTGGTAGTGCTTGGTTGAGTATTTTGAACAAAGACCTAATAGGATTGGGCAAAGCGATGACTGCTTCTTTCAGAGCGCAGTGCAAACTCTTTCCTTTAATGACCAATGAAAATGCAGAGGCTATTTTAACCAAATTCCAATCCGATGTATTGGGTTATAAGATTTCAGGTGCAGGTGGTGGTGGTTATTGGGTAGTTGTATCAAATAGCAAAATCGATTCTTTTGTTTCAATAAAAATTAGAAGAAGATGAAGCCAAGTAATACGCTTTATTATGCCTTGGTTTCTTTGTTTTTCATGTGGGCTTTGGCGCATAACTTGAATCCAATTTTAATAGCTAAGTTGCGACAATCTTTTTTGCTATCAGATACTAAGGCCATGCTAGTAGATAGCGCGTTTTACATTGCCTATTTTATCATGGCATTGCCCTCCGCATTTTTGATTTCAAAAATGGGTTATCAAAAGACAATCATTTTGGGATTGGGATTGTTTGCAATGGGTATTTTTGGTTTTGTACCAGCAACATTGCTTCATTCTTATGGCTTTTTTCTTGGCGCATTATTGCTAATCGGTTTGGGAATTACAATGCTGGAAGCAGCAGCCAATCCATTGATAACTAGAATTTCAGAACCGGAGCAACAAGTTTATAGACTCAATTTGGCTCAAAGTTTCAATGGACTGGGAGCCATGGTAGCCGCAGGTTTAGGAGGTTATCTGCTATTGGATGAAACCATTCCAAATAGTCAAATGGAAACAACACCTTTTTTGGTGCTCGTTTTGATTATCATTTGCTTGATGTTGATCATCTTCCGTTTGAAATTTCCAATTTTTCAAGAAGTGAATCAGAATGTTCTCGGGAGTTCTAATGGCATTTTTAGAAAAAGAGCATTTACCATGTCAGTGGTAGCTCAATTTCTTTATGTCGGCTCACAGATAGGTGTTTCAAGTTTTTTTATCAGATACATGAGTCAGTATTTCTCACACGGTATGCAGGAATCAGCGTATTATCTTTCTTTATCGTTGGCTTTTTTTACAACGGGAAGGTTTGTTGGTTCTTGGATGATGCGAAAATGGGCTGCTGAGAAAATTCTTCTTTTCTTTTCCATTGGTGCTGTACTTTGCTCATTGGGTATAATGGTTGTAAATCCTTTTTCTCAAATCTTTTTATTGGCACTTCCGTTTTTCATGTCTATTATGTTTCCAACCATTTTTGCTCTGGGAATTGGATCTTTGCAAGAGAATAAAGAACGAGGTGGAGCGTTAATTGTAATGACCATTTCTGGTGGAGCTTTGATACCTTTTGCGATGGCAGAAATAGCCAGTTGGTCAGGGAGTTTGAGTTGGGCTTATTTTTTGCCAATGCTGTGTTTTTGTGTAGTTGGACTCTTTGCCTTTTATTACAAAAGAATGTTGCATGAATGAATATGTTTTTTTTCTGGATTTGATCAATGATGAAGAGCTAATAACTCAGTATGATCAGTGGCATAAAGAAGTTTGGCCTGATGTGGAATTACAAATTTTAAATTCGGGATTAACGTCTTGTCGAATTTATAGGGTAGGCAATCGATTGGTTTTGATAGCAAATTCTAAAATTGAAATTGACTGGACAAAGAAGGCTGCTAGTGATTTAGCCCATGCTCCAACCATTGAATGGGAGAATTTGATGTGGAAGTTTCAGAAAGCTATTCCAGGATCTGCACCAGAGGAGAAATGGCGGATGGCAGAATTGATTTATAAATTGGAGGGGAAATGAAAAGATTAGTTTGGGTTTTATTGATATTGTGTGCCTTCTCTGAATCATTAATTGCGCAGAGAGATTTTATTCATCGTTCACGCGCAAGAAATATGCATCGTCATCATTTGGATGAGGTTGTTTTGAAGTTCGACAATGGAGAAGAGGGTCATGCGTGGGTTTCTCATAAAGGTAAACCCAAGTTGCTTTTGCTTCATGGAATTACGGGTAGTGCTGAAGTACAATACGCTAGGAATGCGGCCAAACTGAGTAAACACTTTGATGTTATTGCGTTGGATTTGAAATTTCATGGAAAGGCTAAGAACTTACCTCAAGGGTACAGTGCCGAAGATCAGGCCACTTGGGTGGCCTATTGCTTGTTGCTTTTATCACAACAATACAATGATGAGAGTTTTCAGAAAGTGCATGTCGTGGGAAATTCATATGGCGGCATCATTGCGGGGGTTTTTGCCGATCATCATTCTAGTATGGTTTCTCAATTGACAATGATTGACGCTCCCATTCGTTTTTTTAATTCTTCAATGGCGGACTCCGTGGCTCAATCCGTTGGAGTGGCTCGGTTTTTCGATTTACTTTCTCCATTGGATGTCACAGCCTTTAAAGCAAGAACAAAATTGTCTTTGCACAAAAAGATTTGGGTTCCTGGTTTTATCGCCCAACAGATTATTGATCAAGATTTAAAACCACGAAGAGAAGAACATTTGAAATTGGTTCAATCCCTGCAAGAAAGTGAGTTGTATTGGTCCAATTACACATTCACATGGAAATGCAGGGTGAATTTGTTTTGGGGTGATGCGGATAAACTGATTCCTTTGGAGGTGGGCCGTAAACAAGCCGAGTTTTTTAAGCAAGCCAAATATGTAGAATTGAATAAGGTTGGTCATGTTTGGAATATGGAGAGGCCAAGACAATTCAATCAATGGTTGATAAAAAATAAAAATGCAATCAGAACTATCGTTACGCCGAGTTTTTAAATAGTAAGTTTACAGCATGATTAGTATAGCGGAAATTGGTTCCTGTTTTATGGTTTTGTTCGCGGTGATTGATATCATAGGTAGTTTACCCATTATCATTGACATTAAAAACAAAACAGGAAACATACAACCTGTCACCACCACCTTGGTATCCATGATTCTTATGATAGTATTCTTGATTGGCGGTGAGACTATTCTTGGGCTTTTTGGTGTTGATGTATATAGCTTTGCGGTGGCTGGTGCGTTCATATTGTTTTTTATAGCCTTGGAGATGATATTGGGAATTCAATTGTTCAAGCAGAAGGAAGGATTAACGCATGTAGCCAGCATAGTGCCTTTGGCATTTCCTACAATAGCAGGTGCAGGAACCATCTCAACATTGATTTCATTGCGAGCAGAGTATCAGATGGTGAACATCATCATTGCTATTTTACTGAATGTACCCATCATCTATATGGTGTTAAGATTGTCTGGGCGTCTCCAAAAAACTATAGGCCCCGGAGGTATAGCAGTCATCGAGAAAGCGTTTGGGATAATTCTTTTGGCCATCGCAATAAAATTATTTTCTAAGAATTTAGGAGTGTTGATTCAGTAATATGCCAACAGTAAAATTATTTGCAGACGGAGCAGCATCAGGTAATCCAGGACCTGGTGGTTTTGGAACAGTGCTTCAAAGTGGAAAGCACGAAAAGGAAATCAGCGGAGGATTCAGAAGGACCACCAATAATCGCATGGAATTGATGGCAGTAATTGAAGGTTTAAAGGCACTAACAGTAATTCCTTGTGATGTTTGTGTTGTATCAGATTCCAAATATGTTGTAGATGCCTTTGAAAAGAATTGGATTTCCGGTTGGCAGAAAAGACAATGGAAGAATGTAAAAAATCCCGATTTGTGGAAACAATTGATTGTCTTAGTGGATAAACATAAGGTAACGTGGCAATGGATTAAAGGCCATGCGGGTCATGCTGAAAATGAAAGGTGCGATCAATTGGCTGTTCGAGCACGGATGAAAACTAACTTACCCATTGATGCTTTTTTTGAAGCGCAGGATAGTTTGAATATTATTTGATAAGAAGGGTTATCGTTCCTTTCGTTTCAAAATCAACTCCGCCATAGAATTTGCCTTTACACGAGTATATGTAAACATCTTCTGGACACAATTGCCCCTGGTAGAAGCCATTCCAACCTTTCCAAACATCAGTTGTAAGAAATAACAACTCACCCCATTTGTTGAAGACGGACATTTCAAATTCACTTATGGATCTGAAATGAGGATGAAAAATATTGTTTGAAAAATCAAATTTTACATACGAACCATCTGCGGAATTGAGTTGGGTTGGTGTGAATGCATCTGGCATATCAATAAAGCCATCTGTGGTTACTGTGATTCCAACAGGATGCTGGTAGGTATCTACACAGCCATATGTGTTTGTTGCAGTTAAAATTACAGGGTATTGCCCAACAAGTTGATAGAAGCTATAGGGTTCAAACGCGCTACTGGTTTCTCCATTTCCGAAACTCCACAGGTACTCATTGGCTCCTGTTGTTAGGTTTATAAACACAGCTGAATCAACAACTGCAGCCACCGTGTTTTCAAGGATGTTAAAATAGGCGTCTGGTGCTGGGAAAATTTCAATTGCATCATTGATTCTGGCAGTATCTGTAGTGCCATCAAAACCATGAGCAAGCAATGTGACATCATAAATCCCTGTATTCAAATATGTATGGCTAGGACTATCAGCAACAATTGTATCCCCATCGCCAAATATCCATTCAACGGATTGAGCGTAGATACTAGTATGTGAGAAACTAAAAGTGCTTCCGGGACATCCTTCAAATTCGAGGTCGAATGATGCCGTTGGCGGCGGGGGAATGATTTGGATATTCTGATTGGCGGTGTCTGAACACCACTGGTTTTGTGTTACCAATGATATTTCAAATTCACCCCAAGTATCAAAGCTCAACTGACCAGGCTGCCATTCTTGTGATGTATTGTTTTGCCAAAGCCATGTTGAAGAAAGTGTGCCACTCCCGCTGCTTTCATTGTTCACAGAAACAGTTGAACTGGGGAAAACCTGAGAAGTTGGATTGGCTGAAAATGCGGCTATGGCCGGAGTCATGGTTTGAATGGTAAAGTAGGCGGTGTTGGTGCAACCTTGCGCATTTTGAACTGTTAATGTAACCTGATAACTAGTATCTGTTAGACCACCTTGAAAAATATGAATGGGTGACTCTAGTATTGAAGATTGCCCATCACCAAACTGCCAATTGAAATTGAGAATTTCAGGATTTATATCTGTAAATTGAACAGATAATGGTGCGCATCCTTGAATGGTTGAAATAGTGGTCATCACCTCTGGAGTGGAGTTCATAACAACATTGATAGCGGTACTGCATCCATATACATTGCTGATGATATAGTTTGTGTTCACTGTTGGTGATATCTGAGCGCTATTTCCGTTTGGCGATAAAATGGCACCTACGGAATTGTTCCAGGTGTAGGTGCTGTTAGGAGAAACTAGAACATCCAAAGATTGACCAGGGCAGATAGCGGCATTGTTGATGTTGTTAGTGGGATTGGCAATAATGGTAATAAAGACAGAATCTTGACTTATGGGACAATCTTCATAGCTCCCTTGCAAGTAATACATGCCATTCATGCTGAATTGGGCATAACCGAGATCATGTGTTAATCCATTTAATGTCCCTCCATTTGGTGTTATCCAGACAAAGTTTCCCGGGCCCGATGTCGATGCACCGCTTAAAATAAGGGGCTCATTGTGACAATAATATTCATCGTTTAGTATATCAGTGGTAGGGCTGGTTATGGGAGTCAGGTTAAGTAATGCACTGTTGGATCCACAGAGATTGGTTGCTGTAATTTCAAAAGCGTTGTTGTCTCCGATGACAAAAAAAGCAGTGTCTCCAGAAAGCCCTATGTAGTTGGTGTTGACCCAAGTGAAAGTGGTGTCACAGACTCCCCAAACGGCAACAGTATCACCTATGCAAGGTGTACTGTCATTGCTAAAAAGGGCTATTTGCGGGGTAGGGCCATCTTGGGGGATGTTAAAGTCGATGGTAATTGGAGTCGCACAAGATATTCCCAAGTCCTCAATCTCTACAGAGTAGCTTCCGGGTGCAAGGTTGTTGGCAACGGGACCACTTAGCGATTGATTAAATGACCAGTCAAAGTCAAAAGGTCCATCTCCGCCAGTTGTAGTTATATTTACAGAACCATTGTCCATTCCACATGCTGAGGCGACAACTGCAGCTGAAGCCTCTAAAGCGTTGGTGCAAGAAATAAAGTCGATCAAAACACCAGAGTCAATTAATCCGTCGCCACTATCAGCAATGATCAATTTGAAATGATAGGTTTGGCAAGGAATCACCTTGATTTTGGGCGACAACACTACTGTCCGTCCGTCATATTGAATTTGTGTACCGTTTGTATTGTCTAAATAGTAAGCGCTATTGTTGTTGGCGTTAACATTATCAATACTGACAACAGTGTTGTTTGGCAATCTCGCGACATTGTAGGCATTATACATGCCTCCTGCCGGGTTTGGACCAAATATAAAAAAAGCAAATGCGTCATTGAATCCCTCGTTGACAAACTCCATGTATTCATCTGAACCAAAAACAAATCTTATTGTTAAAGTGTCACATTGGGGAATAATGTCCAATTCGAGCACGCAAACATCCTTGTTGGCCTGAGGAACCAATGAAGTTAAATGTGGATCGCTCAATTGAGATCCGTTATCGACTCCATAGGATGTGTTATTGTTAGCACCTGCCATGCCTTGGGCATTCCCTGTTGTGAGAACAATGCCATTGGTAATTCCCAAGTTGGTGTTGCTGCCATTGGCAAATGCTCCATAGGCATTGGGATTACAATTTATTGTTGGATTGCCCTGTATTGTAACACCATTTCCTGTCAATGCATCTCCCATTTGAAACGCGCTGCCACCTGGCACAACCGTTAACTGGGCATGACCAAGCAAGGAAATAATCAAAGCCAGCAACAATGTGCAAAGAGAATAAAACAATTTTTTCATGGACTATACTATCTCGGCCAAGTTACAAAATATCTTCTTACCTATCAATTACGAAAACCAAGAGAACTACGTTTATTTTTGAAGAATGATAAAGAACGCCTTAATTGTTTTTCTTCTCTTCTTTGCTGTATCAATTAAAGCCCAAGATAAGGTTGTAGTATACCCCGAGTATAACTATTTTTTTAGTGATGAAAAACCAAAGTGTTGGATAGCATTACAAAGCCAACAAACCTATCAATTGACGGTGCTGTTGAGAACGGGAAGAGTCAATTTTCGTGACAGCATCGACTCCTCAGTTCAGAAGACATTTTTATTACTTCCTCTAGAAAGAGAGGAGTTTGAAATTGCTGGCGATGGGGTGATTAATGTTCCAATAAGGATGTTGCTCAATCAAAATCTTTCTTATGACACCATTCAAATAAGAACCTTAACCAGGAAGGACAATGCGGTCAGGATACATTTTCCATCAGGATTATTGGAAACTTCAATGATAACCCAGCATCACTTTGTTGGCAATGAACAAAGGGCTAAGTTTTTTCCTTTTGGATTTTATGCCCGAGATAGAGATGATTTTGATTGGATTCTGAGGACAGAGGCCATGAATGGCTTTAACCTATACTCTCCTTATCAAGCCATAGAGGATTCTACCATCCAACGCCGAAAAGCCTACATGGACTTGTGCGCAAAATTGGGTATTAGGGTGAATTATAATCTTCAGCAAATATGCCCTTTGAAGGAAAGTGATTCGCCGGAGGTTAAAAAGGAAAAGTTGCGTAAATTACAACAGGAAGTAAGGATGTTTAAAGATCATCCAGCGCTTTTGAGTTGGTATGTTAGTGATGAACCCGATGGCCAATTTATTAAACCCAGTGAATTGAGTGAGGCAGTTTCACTGATTCGCAAGCTAGATCCGCATCACCCCATTTCAATGGTGTTTGTAGACCCTAAACCCAGTCTTCCTTATCAGGATTTGTTGGATATTGTGATGACAGATCCTTATCCCATACCCGGGAAT
Source organism: uncultured Chryseobacterium sp. (assembly GCA_964576575.1). GTDB lineage: Bacteria > Bacteroidota > Bacteroidia > Flavobacteriales_D > Sanyastnellaceae > CAMCTV01. The sequence goes on along the minus strand of CAZNVU010000039.1, from coordinate 11,026 downwards.
TCAGTGGTTAATGCTGGGGAGTATCTCAAAAAGCTCAAGGAGTATTATCAATTCAAGAAGCATATTTGGATTGTACCTCAGGCATTTGGTGGACAGGAGTTTTGGCAAAGAGAACCAACACCAGAAGAACTGAGAGCAATGGTTTACCTTGGTGTTATTCACGGCGCAATGGCCTCTCAAGCTTTTATTCGCCATGTTGGTCAAAGTTTTCCTAAGAATCCTGCCATGTGGTCCGCGTATCATCAGTCGGCGAGAGAATTGCAATTTTTATCCAAGGATATTCAGTATCAAAATGAAGTTAAATTTTTTAAAGAAAAAGAATGGTGGGGAAAAATGAAAGTGGAGTCAGCTTGTTTTAAAGGAGAGAACCCCAATCATCGAGTGTTCATTTTGGTCAATCTAGAGAATACGCATAAGATTGTCAATTGCCCTTTGGGTAAGGAATACGATAATGGTGAGTGGCATTTTATTGCAGAGAATCGCAAGGTAAAATCAGAAGAAATGTTTGAATGGGTATTGAATCCTTTTGAAGTGAAGTTGGTTAGATTTGAGAAGAATACGTTGTCTTTAAATACTATGGCGAACAAGGAGTGGGAGGGTAATTTAATAAGGGACTTCAGTTTCGAACAATGGACAAGTGTGGGAATTCCAACGGCTTGTTATTTGCACATGAGCAAAGAGCATGGTGCGACTGCGTTTCTTGAGAGATCTGCAGCTCATCACGGAGAGTTAAGCCTGCGACTAAACAACTTGGGTGGAACTTACTCAAAAGATAATTCACAGGAGATTAGCTTTTATCAATTTCAAACAGTCGCTAACCATGCTTATGTTTTGAGCTTTTGGGCTTTTGCAGAACAGTCCAATAACAAATCTGGAATTGAGAATCATGTAGCGCTTCGTATTGAGAAACCTTGGGGTAAATTTATTTGGCACGATACGATAGACATTCAATCGGGATGGCATCGCTACGATGTATCTTATATTCCTAGTGTTGGGGAGGATCGAAACATGTTGGAATTGAGATTGCTAAACGAAGGCTTTGTTTGGTTTGATCAAATTCAATGGGTAGAATCACCTACAATCAGCATGGGAGGGGAGATATTTGACAATGAAAGATTTTTGACAGCTCAAGCCGTTGGAGAGGTTTGCCCACTAGACAAAATCACATACATGTTTACACCGCAGACAGGTGACACCGTATACAAAGGCAACTTGTCCAATGGATTGGCTTTAAATCAACAAGGAAAAGTTTCAGTTCAGTATTTATTGCCCAATGGTCAATATCAAGATTTAACCTGGCCAGTAATACTGCAGCATAAGCGATGGAAAAAAATAGAGTACGGGTATGAGCCCAGTCTTAAGTATCTGGCAGGGGGAAGAGATGCCCTAATTGACGGTAAAATGGGTGAATTTGTTTGGGATGGAATGTGGCAGGGATTTGAAGGGACTGATTTTGAAGTTGTTTTGGAGGCCGATACTTCTGTTGATCATTCCTCTATTGGATTTAGGTCGCTATCCAAGAAAAGTGCTTGGGTTTACTGGCCAAATGAGGTAATCTTATCCGGTAGTTCAGATGGGATTCATTTTGAAGAAATAGGGCGTCAATTGACGTTAAGACAGAACTACTTGGATGATGATGGTGTGAAGCAGTTTCAATTTTCTTTGAAATCCGATAGAACAACAAAAGGAAGCAGGATGCGTTATTTCAAATTGAACGCACAATCCATTAAAAAATTACCACAGGACCACCCGTTTGTTGGTGAAAAGTCGTGGTTATTTATTGATGAGATTTTGCTTCGATAACGTTACCTTTGGGCAACTTTTTAGATTATGTCAGCAGCAACACAATTGGCTACTTTGGAGCAAGCCAAAGAAATGGGTTTAATGCCCCAAGAATTTGAGAAAATCAAAGAAATTTTAGGGCGTACGCCTAACTTCACTGAGATGTGTGTTTACTCCGTAATGTGGAGCGAGCATTGCTCTTACAAGAATTCAATCAAATGGTTGAAAACATTGCCAAAAGATGGACCGCACATGTTGGTCAAGGCCGGTGAAGAGAATGCTGGACTGGTAGACATTGGCGATGGATTGGGATGTGCTTTTAAAATAGAATCCCATAACCACCCGTCAGCCATTGAGCCTTATCAAGGGGCTGCCACGGGAGTTGGAGGAATCAACAGAGATATTTTTACAATGGGCGCGCGTCCAGTTGCCTTGTTAAACTCTCTCCGTTTTGGAGAGATTTCGAATCCAAAGACACAATGGTTAATGGAAGGAATAGTAAAGGGAATCGGTGATTACGGAAATGCTTTTGGAATTCCTACTGTTGGAGGTGAAGTTTATTTCGATGAAAGTTATCAAGTCAACCCTTTGGTGAATGCCATGTCCGCGGGTTTGATTGATTCGACAAAAATCATATCAGCTAAAGCCAGCGGTGTGGGTAATCCCGTATTTATAGTTGGATCCGCTACTGGAAAAGATGGAATCAAAGGTGCTTCATTTGCATCCAAGGATATTACAGAGGAATCGGCTAAAGATTTACCTAGTGTTCAAGTTGGTGATCCTTTCCAAGAAAAGTTGTTATTGGAAGCAACCATGGAATTGGCTGAAATTGATGCCATCCGAGGTATGCAGGACATGGGCGCAGCAGGAATCACTTGTTCCACCTCTGAGATGAGTGCCGGTGGAAAAGTGGGAATGGACATTCACTTAGAAAAAGTACCAACGCGTCAAGAAGGCATGTTGCCCTTTGAAATTTTATTGTCTGAATCGCAAGAACGCATGTTGGTCGTGATTGAAAAGGGGCAAGAGGAAAAGGTAAAGGCCATTTTTGATAAATGGGATTTGCATGCTGCTGAGATTGGCGTGGTCACTGAAGGACCCATGGTGCGTTATTTCATGAACGGTGATTTGGTGAGTGAAATACCTGCAGAGTCATTGGTACTTGGAGGCGGAGCACCGCAGTATGAAAGAGAATACAAAGAGCCAGCTTATTTTCAGGAGTCAAAGAAATTTGATATTGTAAATATTGAGCAACCCAAAGATTTTGTTCAGGCTGCACAACAACTCATTGCATTGCCCAATATCGCAAGCAAACGTTGGATTTATGAGCAGTACGATAGCATGGTGGGCACAGCTACGATGACTACCAATCGTCCAAGTGATGCAGGTGTGGTCAATATCAAGGGAAGCAATAAAGCATTGGTTCTCACCGTTGATTGCAACGGTAGGTATGTTAATGCTGATCCAGAGGTAGGTACCATGATTGCTGTTTCAGAGGCTGCACGAAATATTGTTTGTTCTGGAGGTCAACCTTCAGCCATTACCAATTGTCTCAATTTTGGTAATCCATACATTCCTGAGGTTTACTGGCAGTTTGTTGGAGCAATCAAAGGAATGGCCGCGGCATGCCGCAAATTCGAAACTCCTGTTACAGGAGGTAATGTTAGTTTTTACAATCAAACCGTCAATGAAGATGGCAGCTCCAAGCCTGTTTTCCCAACACCAACCATTGGTATGTTGGGAATCATGCAGGATAAATCTCACCACATGACCCTTGACTTTAAATACAAAGGGGACTTGATTTATTTGATTGGAGAGAGTCAAGACGATTTGAATTCATCTGAGTACTTGTACAATTTACTAGGGATCAAGAATACACCAGCTCCATATTTTGACTTAGAAGAGGAGTTTGCTTTACATCAATTTCTCAAGCACATGATTCAAAACAATCTAATCAATGCCGCGCATGATATTAGCGATGGGGGATTGTGGGTGACATTAGCAGAAATGGGAATGTCCTCCAAATTAGGATTTGATATAGAAACACCTTTGGAATATAGAAAGGATGCATTTTTGTTCGGGGAGTCGCAAAGTAGAGTAGTTGTTACAGTTCCAGAAAGCGATAAAGATGCATTTTTGGATTTTGTATTAGAAAACAAAGTTCCAGCAATGCTTCTCGGACACGTAACCAAAGGTCGTTTTACCATTGACGGAGAAGAGTTTGGATCAGTGGATGAATTATCCGAGATTTACAACAATGCCATTGGTAATTTTATGAAGAAAAAGTAAAATGAGTTTTTTTCAATACTTGCGTTCAAAGCCCGGAATGCGGATGCTGGGCTATGTAATTGGAGCTAATATTCTGGTAATCCTACTCAGCTGGTTTTGGCTTTCATGGTATACTGATCATGGAGAGTTTGTAGCCATTCCAGATTTGAAAGGACAATCCTTGGAAAATGCAATTAATGTTCTTGAGGAGTTAGATTTGGAGCCCGTTGTAATTGACAGTATTTGGTCCGATACTTCTGCCAAGGGCAGTGTGAATTTCATCATGCCTGTTCCTGGATCAACAATCAAAGAGGGGCGTCAGGTGTATCTAACTATTTTTAGTAAAACGCCACCAATGGAAACCATTACCATTAAATCAGGTGAATACGCTGCTGTGGCCATGGTGAAATTGAAGAACAAGGGAATTGATTATGACGTTTCTTACCAACCCAATAACAATTTTGTGGGCAGTGTCATTGGAATTCGATATAAAGGGAAGGATATTAAATTCAATGATCAATTGCCTAGAGGGTGTAAAGTGGTTATGATCGTTGGTACTGGAGACAATTCTAAAATACCAGTTCCTGATTTGCATGGTCTTTCATATATGGAAGCTCAGCGATTATTGAAATCACTTGGTCTTATTCCGCAGTTGTTTTTTGACACAACCCCGAGTGAAGCGGATTCACTAGAATTCAAAGTTTGTACCCAGGAACCTCCGTATTCACCGAGCGCATTGGATTTAAATTCCGGTAGTATCATGGATGTTTATTTGACCAAAGAACCTTGTCCAAGAGACACATCATCTGTTGTAAATCCATGAGAAATTTACTTTTAAGCGTTTTCATTTTTCTCGTTTCTGTTGCTCAGTCTCAAGAGTTAGAGAGGGTTCCCATGTATTTGTCGCGCGCAAAGTTTGATAATTTCTATTTTGGACAAAGAGAATTGTTGACACTGCCTTTTTTTGACGACTTTGCTTATCATCGCAGTGGACGCGGAAATCCAAATGCAATATTCTGGGCAGATGATGATGTGTACATCAATAATGTTATGCCTATTGATCCCTTGACCATTGGGGTGGCCACATTAGATGGTCTCGATGCAAAAGGTTTTCCTTATGATTTTTCGGATCAATATGCACAAGGACCTGCTGATACTCTGACTTCTCAGGGTATTGATTTGGCTGGATTGGATAGCACGGATAACGTCTATTTGTCTTTTTATTATCAAGCGGGCGGATGGGGAAATATGCCTGACGAAGAGGATTCTCTTTTTGTCGACTTTTACTCGCCAATAATGGGTGTTTGGGAGAAGAAATGGGTTATTACTTCTCCCAACAATATTGCTTGGTCTAGAGTTGATTTACACATAGCTCAAAGTCAGTTCTTACAGCCTGGATTTAAGTTTCGTTTCCGCAATGAGGCAACATTGAGCGGAGCGTATGATCAATGGAATATTGATTACGTTTTAATTCGCGAGGCCCTTGACACTTCCAATATTGCATTTGATGAGGTAGCGATGCAGTATGTACCTTCTTTGCCTTTCTCCAACGGATATAGCACAATGCCTTGGAAGCATTTTAAAAGTAACCCTTCAGGTTTCTTAAACCCTACTTTGACAGCCTATGAGCGTAATCTAGGTAATGCTGAGAACATCGCGACTGGATACAGAATTAGGTGTAATGGTCAGGTAGAACAAGCATCTGCGGTTGTGCTCAATACCTTTGCCAACGAGAACCAATCTTTGGAAGAAAGCATGAATTGGAATACCAGTATACTGCAGAATCCATTGTTAAGTGATACAACGGTGAATGTTGAAGTATGTACTTTCATCAATCCTACTGATGCCCAATTGGAAAATGATACGGCTTGTTATTCCATTGAGATGTCCAATTATTATGCTTACGATGATGGAAGCGCAGAGCGTTCATGGACTGTGCAAGGAGCTGGCTCACAAGTAGCGTTGAAGTTTTTTAATTATACCGAAGATACGTTAATGGGTATTGCGGTGAATTGGCTACCGTATGGGGTTAATCATTCAAATCAAACTTTCTTTCTAAAGGTGTGGAGTGATAATGCTGGAGTACCTGGTTCATTGATTTCTGAGAATTTTAATTACCAGTATCCGCAATATACAGATAGCGTGGGGTATGATTCTTTTACTTTTCATGAATTGGACAATCCTTTGGTGTTGGGTGTTGGAACATACTACGTGGGTTGGGTTCAATCGGATGCGCCAACTTATGACGTGGGCAATGATAAGAATACCAATAATAATCCCGCAAAGTTATTTTATTCATTGGGAGTTGATCAACCCTGGCAAGCTTCGCAGGTTACAGGAAGTGTGATGATTCGTCCAGTTTTGCGTTCGGGTAAGCAACAGATTTGGAATGGGATAGATGGGGGTGATTCAACGCAAGAGTGGGGTTTGGCATATCCCAACCCAGCATTGGATTGCATTCAATTTGATGCACCAGGGTCATGTGAATATGAAGTATTCGATGTTACAGGCCAATTGGTGCACAAAGGTTCCTCACTCAATAGTCATGTTGTCATTGATGTCAACGCATGGTCTCAAGGTTTGTATTTCATTAAGGTATTGTCAAAAGGTCAGCAACATGTTTTTCGTTTTTCAAAGTAGAGGATGAGTGAAGAGATAGACGATATCGAGAGGGAGGATGAGGAAGGTTTGTTTGAGCACCATCGAATCGTTGCTGATAAGGGGCAAGGGCTGGTTAGAATAGACAAATTCTTGGTAGATCGTTTAGAGAAAACCTCAAGATCGAGGGTTCAAGATGCACATGATGCTGGTTTTGTCAAGGTCAATGGAATTCCAGTAAAGTCAAGTTACAAGGTAAAACCCAATGATGTTATCACCATTGAATTGCCTTATCCGGTAAGGGAGTTTGAGATCATTCCAGAGAACATACCCATTGAGATATTGTATGAGGACGATGAGGTATTGGTGCTGAATAAGCCAATGAACATGGTGGTTCACCCTGGTCACGGCAATTACACTGGAACTTTGGTTAATGCCGTTCTGTTCCATCTTCAAAAGACGCCTGCAGGCGAGCAGCACCGACCCGGCTTGGTGCATCGTTTGGATAAACATACAACCGGTGTGATGGTCATGGCCAAAACAGATCATGCCTTGAATCATTTGGGTAAACAATTTTTTGATAGGACTACTGACAGACGATACCAGGCCATAGTTTGGGGTGATGTGGAGAAAGATGGCACTGTGATTGGAAATACAGGAAGAAGTTTGCAAGATCGAAAAGTATTTACGGTGTTCCCTAAAGGAGATTACGGTAAGCATGCTGTAACCCACTATAAAGTCTTGGAGAAACTGCATTATGTTACTTTGGTTGAGTGTAAATTGGAAACGGGCAGAACCCATCAGATCCGCGTTCACATGAAGTTCATCGGTCACACTTTGTTTGGAGATTTGGAGTATGGCGGTGACCGAATATTAAAAGGAACTACCTATCCCAAGTACAACCAGTTTGTGCAAAATTGTTTTAAAATACTACCCCGTCAAGCGCTGCACGCCAAGACATTGTCTTTTGATCATCCCACAACAGGTGAGCGAATGTCATTTGATGCGCCATTGCCATCGGACATGCAAGAAGTCTTGGAGCGGTTTAGGAATATCGCAAAGTACAGTTGAATTAAGGCAATTTGAACGATTGTCCTGAACCATAAATGCTCAGGTCAAAATGAGCATCGTCAATTGATTCTCCCTTTAATTTGATTTTTTTCTTGGTCGTAAATAGCACAACAGGACCTTTTCCAACAACCGTGCATCGATCTTCTTGAATCAATGCTGCAGTCTCTTCCTCCACGCCCATTCCATAGGATAGCTTGGGATAATCCATCATAGCAGTGATGAGTCTGTTGTAACGGCTTCGGGTGACAAAATGTTGATCTACAATCCCATTTGAAATGAATCCCAAACCTTTGCTGTATTCTGCGTTGTTGGTTTCAATCATGGCATATGTAGCACTATACGCGGTGTCTTTTTTCTGATCACCTGTAATCATGATTTCACTCATCACTGCGGCCCCAGCACTTGTGCCTGCTATCATACCTCCGTTGCTGAATACCTCATCTATCAGTGAATGTATATTTTGTTTTTGAACCACCTTCATGAAACGACTTTGATCACCGCCGCAAATGAAAACCAATTTGGCCATGCGCAATGAATCTCGCATCGATGAAAAGTTGCGCGTGCTATCTGCAAAATTCAAATTGACGCAGATTATTTTTGATAGCACAGGAATGTCTTTTTTGAAATACCAAAAACTAGAATCGGGCTCTTCTCCGGCCATTGGAAGTACTGCAATATAATCCCCTGATTTTAGTCCTGCCTGCTGAAACATGGAAGACATCAACTCAGGTGTGCGATCTCCACCGCCTATAATGAATAGCTTGCCCTTACTTTTTGATTGATTAGTTTTGTTGTCGATACTTTGTTTTTCAAGACAACTTGCCAAAGTGAGCAAAGTCAAAATCAATCCAAAGTATTTCACAATCACAGCTGTATTTTACAATCTGTTGTCAATTATTTCTACCTTGGGGTATTTGGCCTTATTAAAGGTGAAATCGCCATCTGAATAGGGTTGATTGGTTTTTAAGTTTTTGATTTTGTAGCTGATTTCACCGCCATCCTTGGTCTTAACAACGGCTTTATTCAATTCCATTTTGGATTTGTCAACGTACATGAAAATGGAGTGGTAAGGCTTTCCTTTTGGATTATTTGGGAACAATCCAATTTCATAACAGCCCACACCATCAATAGATGCGTTGTTATTTTTCATTTCATTTTTGAAATCTTTTTCCCAGATGCTGAAAATTTCAGAAGGGTCAAATGCGCCATCCTTAACATCTTTCAAATTGTCAATGGTGCAAGTGTTGGATTTTTTATCATATGTCCAAATGGTGGCGCCATCCGTGGTGATGATGTAGTCCGATAAACTGATGATGTATTTCTTGCCTTTGATTTTGATATTGCCTTCTTGTTTGATGTTCTTGTTGTTCTTTTTGTCAACGAGTGAAGAACTGAAGTCAGCAGTTACGGTTGTCCATCCTTTGGCTTTGGCAGATAATTTATCTAAAACTTCTTTAGAGCTCTGTGCCTGTGCCACCACACTCAAGGTGATGGTCATTAAAAATAAAAATGCTTTTTTCATGTTGTTTATCCTAATTACTGGCCTCTTTTCAATAACTGTTCCAAAGTGGTTTCGTCTTGAATTAAAACCTTTCTTCCTTTGCTCCCCTCAAATGGTCCAATGATTCCTGCTGCTTCAAGTTGATCCACCAAACGTCCAGCTCTATTGAATCCCAGCTTCAGTTTTCGTTGTAGCATGGAGGCAGAACCTTGTTGTGTTTGAACGACGATTTTAGCAGCTTCCTCAAAAAGATCATCTCGGTCGCTGTCGGCAAAGTTACCCAATTCTGAACTTCCACCTTCATCAGGGACCTCAGGTAAATACAACGCGCTTGGATATCCTTGTTGATTTCCGATGTATTCAGTGATTTCTTCCACTTCAGGAGTGTCGACAAATCCGCACTGCACGCGGATGAGATCATTTCCTGTTGAGTAGAGTAGGTCACCACGACCTATCAGTTGATCCGCACCTCCGGCATCGAGGATGGTACGTGAATCTATTTTGGATGTCACGCGAAACGCAATTCTAGCAGGGAAGTTAGCCTTGATTATTCCGGTGATGATGTTCACTGAAGGTCTTTGCGTAGCAATGATCAAGTGAATGCCAATGGCACGGGCCAACTGCGCCAATCGCGCAATGGGTGTTTCTACTTCACGTCCAGCGGTCATGATCAAATCTGCAAATTCATCCACCACAAGTACAATGTATGGTAAGTAACGATGCCCGTTTTCTGGATTCAAACGCCTTTTGATAAAGCGTTCATTGTACTCTTTGATATTGCGGCACCCTGCGGTTTTTAATAGATCATAACGCTGATCCATCTCAATACACAAGCTGTTCAAGGTTCTCACAACTTTGCTGGTGTCGGTAATGATGGGATCTTCCGTGTCGGGAAGTTTGGCCAAGAAATGTCTTTCAATTTTATTGAACAAAGTCAATTCAACTTTCTTGGGATCCACCAAAACAAACTTCACTTGCGAAGGGTGTTTTTTGTACAACAGACTCACCAGGATGGCGTTTAAGCCAACAGATTTACCCTGACCAGTTGAACCGGCCATTAGCAAGTGAGGCATCTTGGCCAAGTCCACACAGAATATTTCGTTGGATATGGTTTTCCCCAAAACAACGGGCAATTCCATATCTGCATTTTGAAATTTTTCTGAAGCAATCAAACTGCGCATACTGACTACTTCCGGTTGCGAATTGGGAACCTCTATACCAATGGTTCCTTTTCCAGGGATCGGTGCAATGATTCGTATGCCTAATGCAGCAAGACTAAGCGCAATGTCGTCCTCTAAACTTTTGATTTTTGAAATGCGAACACCTGGGGCCGGATTGATTTCATACAGGGTAACTGTCGGTCCAATGGTGGCTTTGATTTTTTCGATTTCAATTTTGTAGTGATTGAGCGTTTGGATGATTTTGTTTTTGTTTTCCTCCAATTCCTCTTTTGTGATTTTTATACCACCGGTTGTGTGGTTCTTGAGGAGCTCGATAGAGGGTGCTTCATATCTGGAAAGATCCAATTTGGGATCATAATCACCAAAGTCAGCCAAGCGTTCATCAACCTCTTCATTGCTTAAAATTTCTTCTTGCGCTGGACCTTGCACTTCCATTCCAAGATCAGCCTCAATCTTGGCCAAGTTTAACTCATCTTCTGGGATGTTTTCCAGCGGAGTCAAACTTAGTTCTATCGATTCTGGTTGAATAGGGTTTATTGGAGTGAGAGGCTCAGGGGCAATGATTTCGATTTGCCCTAATAAATCTTCCTCGGTCTCATCCAATTCTTCGTTGACTGCCTTGTAT
>CAZNVU010000038.1:0-20573 GCA_964576575.1 uncultured Chryseobacterium sp. | reverse complement strand
CAATTGATCAATAACGCCTATTTATCGGGAGCTTCCTTGTGGATGAATTACTTCGCTGAAAAAGATTATTTGGTATTCACTCTGGATGGAAGAGGAAGCTCAAGCAGAGGAAAGAAATTTGAGCAGGCCATTCACAGACAATTGGGAACAGTTGAAATGGAAGATCAAATGGCAGGGGTAGAATGGTTGAGAAGTCAAGCTTACGTTGACGAAAGTAAAATGGCCATTCACGGTTGGAGCTTTGGTGGATTCATGACCACGTCAATGATGTTGAGACAACCCGGAGTATTCAAATGCGGCGTTGCCGGAGGTCCTGTTTTGGATTGGACATTATATGAGGTCATGTATACTGAACGGTACATGGATACACCAGAAGAAAATCCTGAAGGATACAAAGCCAACAACATGAGCGAGTATGTAAAAAATCTATCAGGTCCATTGTTGATGATTCATGGAGCGGATGACAATGTCGTTGTCATGCAGCACAACATGCGCTTTTTGAGCACATGCATAACCAACCTTATTCCTATAGACTTTTTTGCATACCCAGGCCACGAGCACAATGTGAGAGGAAAGGACAGAGTGCATTTGATGCATAAGGTCCTGGATTATGTAGAACATGAATTACATCACTAACCTATCCTTATCTTTGCATCATGTCAGAATTTTTAAAGAATACCGCACTTACCAAAGTGCATGAATCCTTGGGAGCCAAAATGGTTCCGTTTGCAGGATACAACATGCCTGTTCAATACAAGGGTTTGATAGAAGAACATCATTGTGTCAGAAAGGCATTGGGTGTTTTTGATGTAAGCCACATGGGTGAGTTTTGGGTGAAAGGTCCAAAAGCATTGGATCTGATTCAAAAGGTTACTTCCAATGACGCTTCCAAATTGTTTGACGGAAAAGTTCAATACAGCTGTCTCCCCAACAAAGACGGTGGTATTGTAGATGATCTATTGGTATACCGATTTGGTGAAGAAGAATACTTCTTGGTGGTCAACGCCTCCAACATTGAAAAAGACTGGAATTGGATTCAGCAATTCAACCAAGAAATTGGCGCTGAAATGACGAACGTGTCCGATGATTATTCTTTGTTGGCCATTCAAGGGCCATTGGCATTGAAGGCCATGCAAAAGCTAACAGACATGAACGTTGTTGACATGGAGTATTACACCGTACAACGCGGGAAATTTGCAGGTAAAGACAACATTATTTTTGCTACAACAGGATACACTGGTGCAGGAGGTTGTGAGATTTATTTCAGAAATGAAGACGCTGAGGACATCTGGAATTCGGTCATGGAAGCCGGAGCTGAATATGGCATTCAACCGATTGGACTTGGTGCACGTGATACCCTGCGATTGGAAATGGGATTCTGTTTGTATGGCAATGACATTGATGATACTACTTCACCACTTGAGGCGGGGTTGGGTTGGATTACCAAATTCACCAAAGATTTCACCAATTCAGAAGCTTTAAAACTGCAGAAGAGCAATGGTGTTTCCAAGAAGTTGGTCGCATTTGAAATGATAGACAAAGGTATTCCTCGTCATGGATATGAAATAGCTCAAGCAGATGGAAGTGTTATTGGTGTAGTGACCAGCGGAACACAATCTCCCAGTTTGAGCAAAGCCATTGGGATGGGCTATGTGCCCACATCCATGAGCGCAGTGGGCTCAGAAATTTATTTATTAATCAGAGGGAAGCAATTGAAAGCCCAAGTGGTTTCATTGCCTTTTTACAAACAATCCTAGTGCCGTGATTCAAGTTGAACGCAAGCTCGTAGAAGTATGCTACACCCCAGGGCAGTATGCCCTGTATAAGGGTGATTTCGACATTGTTGTCGTTATCGACGTATTGCGTGCAACCAGTGCAATGACCACTGCCTTGCATTACGGAGTAGAAAAAATAATTCCTGTCGCTACGCTTGAAGAAGCCATTGATTATAAAGCCAAGGGCTTTATTGTTGGAGCAGAAAGAGATGGGCAAGTAGTAGACGGTTTTGACTTTGGCAATTCGCCATACGTTTACATTGACAATGACATGCGTGGAAAAACCGTTGTGTTGACCACAACCAATGGCACCAAAGCCATTGACATTGCCAAAAACGATGCTATCGTTGTTATTGGCTGTTTGAATAATTTGCAACACTTGTGTGATTGGCTTATAAAACAACACAAGAATACCCTCATCTTGGCTTCCGGCTGGAAAGACAAGGTCAATTTAGAAGATACCATTTGCGGTGGTGCCATTGCTGATATTTTGATTGAGTCCCGAAAATTCAGGACCAATGAGGATAGCACAGTAGCAGCCAAATTCATTTACAAAAGCGCCAAGGAACACCTTTGGAGTTTTTTAAGAGCATCTTCACACCGCAGAAGACTTATTCATTTAAAGATTCAGAAAGATGTCAAGTATTGTTTGACATCGAACACCGTTCCATGCATCCCCATCCTCAGGAACGGAGCCCTTGTAAAACTTGAAGAATAAAATTTTATTGATAATTTGGGCGTTGCATTTCGTATCAACGCCCAAAGCTTCTTGCCCCGATGGTTCATCCGATTGGGGATTCTATGGACATAAAAAAATCAATGAGCTGGCTGTATTCTCTCTACCCTCACCATTGTTTGAATTTTACAAATCTAACTTGCCCTACTTGATTGAGCACAGCGTAGATCCGGACCGCAGAAGACATAGCGTAAAAGGAGAAGCAGAAAGACACTACATTGACCTGGATCATTACTACATCAACGGACATTTGCCCAAAATGCCCACCACATGGGCCAAGGCAATATGTCAATTTGAAGAGGACAGTCTGAAGGACAAGGGGATTGTCCCTTGGCACATACAGAAGCAACTCCATCAACTCGCAGAAGCGTTTGTATCAAAAGACAAAATGAAAGTTTTGCAAATCAGCGCTGAGTTGGGCCATTATATTGGAGATGCGCATGTCCCCCTCCACACCACGAGCAATTACAACGGACAAAAAACCAATCAATACGGTATACATGGTCTTTGGGAATCCAGAATTCCCGAACAGTTGTTCACCCAATATCGGTTTGCTTATCACACCGCTCAGATTATTGATCGACCAGATCAACGGATTTGGGAAATCGTCTATCAAAGTCATGCGGCACTGGACAGTGTATTTGATTTTGAAAAAATGGTTCAAGAGGAATTGGGCGAAAAAAAAATGGAGGTAGATTTTAGAAACGGCGCCATTGCCTATCAGTTCAGTGACGAATTTACACTGCGTTACGCGCAGAAGCTAGACCATCAAATTGAGCGGCGCATGCGCAGTGCCATCTCATGTGTAGCCGATTTCTGGTATACTGCATGGGTCAATGCTGGTCAGCCCGATTTACAGCAATGGAAAAAACCAAAAGAAAAAAATAAATTGAGAGAGGAGCCTCCTGTCAAAATGGCCAGGTCGCACGAATAACCATCAGTCATTCTGAACCATAACCTTCCTGATCAGGGTGGAATTGTTCAATGTCCAATGCAACAATAGCAATTGTGGACTTGCATTCAATTGAACTTGATGATTGGAAAAACTTTGAGTATCCATTCTTCTTCCCATTGCATCAAAAGCACCAACCCATTCAGCCTCTCCTTGCCAAGAGATAATACGATCGTTGTATGCAAAATCAAATGGCAATTCCTCCACTTGCACTGCACCAACAGTAAAGCAAGGATTGATCTCATTTTCCAACTGAACAGTATTGGGTTGTACAAAAAGACAACCATCACCTCTAACCAACCAAGCTTGCTGAGACATGCCTTGCGAATGGCTGTTGTCCAATCCTATGGAATGAAGCTTGTTGTTTTGATCAAACACAACGTCATTCATTTTGCACAGTAAATCGCCTCCAATGAATCCATTTCCCATCCATTGATCATTTGCATCAAAGTAATTGTAGAAACCTCCACCCATGCCAAATCCAAATTCAAAGGACCACCCCACTGCGCAATAAACCGCGCTATCTTGCGTGTATCCCACTCCATGGAACATCGTCTCTCTTTGGTAATTGGGATAATTTGAAATGGACCACATACCCAAACCAGATTGCCATTTCATCAATTGTGGCCTAAACTGTTGGTTGTGATAAAAGCCACCCACCAAAATCAATGCATCGTCTTTTACAATGGCATCGTGCATTAATATAGAATCGCCATTGGAAACATTGGTTGTATCCCAATCAAAGGACCATTGCGTATCCAATTCAAAAGCTCTGGTGATTGGAATTGAATCAGCATTCCAATAACTGGCAAAACCCCACAAATTGTCATTGCTTCCTTGCGTCACAAATGAGGATTCTAAATTTTGCGCATTGATGCTGATTGACATTTGGTCATCTACATTATAGACGTTCATTGCTCCAGTACTGATTACTTTCCATAATCTTAGATCCCAATTTCCGTTTGCATTAAACTCCTTCCCTGTAATTGATATTCCACCATTTGCAGAAAAACCCAAGCGTTGGGCAAATTGCCAACCTTCTTCTTCAAGGATATTGGTCTCAATAACTTGACCATTGGAATCCAGAACATAAAGAACTGCATCATACCCAAGAGCGGAATAACTCGAAGTTGTTCCCAAAAGCAACAAATTACCGTTGGGCAGCAACAACAAATCAACACCCAAGTCTACTCCATTTCCGCCAAAACTATAGCTTCCCAAACACTGATGCGCAGAATCCAAATGAATCAAGTAGATATCTTGCCCATACAATTCAGTGCTAGAACTCGTGCCAATGGCCCATAGCGTGTTGTCTTCTGCAACAACCATTCTCTCCAATACTTCATCTCCTCCGTAACCCATTCTATCCCACCATAGGGTATCAATCACCACAGATGAAGATTGCGAATGGGCTTGTGCGAAGTACAAGAAAAAAATGAATATCGAGAGGTGTTTAGGCATGAAGAGCGTCGTGAATTTTACAGAGTTCAATCAAGAGATTTTCCAGATGCTGCAAGTGCAACATGTTGGCTCCATCGCTTTTGGCTTCTTTGGGATTGGGGTGTGTCTCTATGAATAAACCATCCACTCCAGTTGCGATGGCAGCTTTGGCAATGGTACCAATCAGTTCAGGCTTACCACCGGTCACACCCGAAGATTGATTGGGTTGCTGCAAACTGTGCGTACAGTCCATTACTACTGGTGCAAATTGCTGCATTGCCGGAATATTGCGATAATCAACGATGAGGTCTTGGTAGCCAAACATTGACCCTCTCTCAGTAAGCCAAACATTTTGATTTCCTGATTGCTTGATCTTATCTACAGCGTGGGCCATCGACTCCCCAGAAAGAAATTGTCCTTTCTTGACATTCACTACTTTCCCTGTCTCTGCTGCTGCAATCAGCAAATCCGTTTGGCGGCACAAAAATGCAGGTATTTGCAAAACGTCCACATACTTGGCAGCCAATGCAGCTTCATCAGCGGCGTGGATATCTGTTGTGGTTGGCACACCTAGTTTTTGTCCAACATCCGCTATCCATTGCAGAGCCTTTTCATCACCTACTCCTGTATAAGAATCCAAACGTGAACGATTGGCCTTTCTGTACGATGCTTTAAAAATATACGGTATGGAAAGGCGATCACAAATCGACTTTACCTCATGACCAATCTCATGAACCATTGATTCTCCTTCGACAACGCAGGGTCCAGCTATTAAAAAAAATCTATTCCCCTTTAAATTGGGAAATGAAGATAACGAGCGCTCATCTCTTTCTTTTCTCATGTTAAAATATTCTTTTTTGTAAATTGATTTGACACATCAGCTGACGACTATTACCCATTAAAAAACCGGGTAATTCAGAAGCCACGATGGATAGGTCAAAATTTTTCTTGTTATTGTTGAAGCCAATCTCGCCAGACAATGCATAGCGATTGTGAAAAGTATGATTCAAAGCCAACTCATAATGCAATTGGCCTTGCTTGATGGGCAAATTGCTCTTTGAGAAATACAGGGACTGCCATCCAAGTTGTCTTTCAAAACAATAGGTAATCACTCTGTATCCGAAACCGCCTAATGAAAGACCGGCAGATAAACGCGTGGGCAATGGCACACTGATATCCCTCGTTTTCTTCTTTGGCTCAGTCCAATATGACAGCGCTTCATCGCCTGACTCCCCATTCAAAATGACATCAGACCAAGACGCACCAGTGAATTCTTCATTGGCCTTCCAAACGCTTTTTTCAAGATCCCTGAATTTCATCCATCCCAAGTCACAAACTTCTGCATTCCATTGCACACGACCTATTTTTTTCTGCCATTGAAAATCCAATCCCATTCCCACTCCACTATTTTGTTGCAGCGATTGAACTTGAACCATGCGGTAATTCAAATCAATGAACTGTCCTGAGGGATCGGTGTAGACCTCTCCATTGTCTATTCTAAATTGATAATAATCTCTGCCCTCAATACCATTGAGGTATACGGACCAACCATTTTTAACACTTTGAAATCCTAGACCAATTTTTTGATAAGTCAGCTGCGTAAAAGAAGTCCCTGACAAATCCAACTCTTTCCCTGTAAATGGGGCGTTACCTAACATGGCCAATCCAAAAACATCTTTGCTAAATATGAGGTGGTTCCAACTGCAATTTTTCCATTGCACACAAAACAATCCATCTGGCAACCAAGAAGTGGAATCCAATGTCGACTTCAATTGAAATCCAAATTGTTGTTGACCCATGATTTGATTGGTATGTTTCAAGTTGGACCAAATATTTTGATTGGTAGCTTGATCCAAAGTCCCACCAAAAACAACTTTCTTGACAAAGTTCAAATTGATCTCATTGCTTTGCGCCAACCATGATCCTCCTAATGATATATAGACTGGCTTATTCTCTAATTCTGGTGCGTCACCGAATAATGCAACACTATCTTGTCCGAAACCCAAAACAGAAAAGAAAAGAAAAATGACATTCAAGCAAAATGTTCTCATTCTATTGTGGTTTGAAGTGTTACATCACCTATGACCTTTACACTGGCAAATTGTTCAGGTCTCACCCCTACAAATGCGGGATAATGGGTTGTATTAAAAATCCATCGCATGCGCAGCCCACCGTTTTCCTTAATCCCTTCCCATTGCTTGGGATTTACTTGTAAAGTGGAGAGACTACTTTCAATGATTAACTCATTGCGTGTTGCATTCCAACCACCTGCATCAACATGAATGATACCTAACAATTCGGACTCATGCATTACTTGAACATCCGCTTCAAAGGGAAATGCATTTTCGGCTTGAAACCGCAATTCGCCATTCCAATCTACATTACTATCCCATGTAAAATCCAACCATTCTTCTGACGTCAAATCCTTAGCATTAAAAAACAACGGAGCATGCAACCTAGAATGGATGCGCATCATTTTATCGGGATAAACAAAATCATTGGAACCATTGGCGTTGCCCAAAGGATTCAACTTAAAATCAGCATCTACAACAGCTTTACCACCCAAGTAATGAGCGACATCCAGCACATTGGAATTTTGCTCATCCCAATGCAAATTCAAAAATTGGGGATTCACAGCTCCCTGCCAATCTTCAGCACGAGCAATGGCCAAAGCTTGTCCAATTCCTGGAGCTGTTAATGACAAAGGCTGCTCATTGTCTGCATTAAATTCAATCCCATTCCAGTTCATGAGAACATCCACGCCCATCCAATTTTGAATTTCGCAATCCCAGTTCAATGATTGCAATTCAATCTGACCCTGCGGAAAATCCTTTCCCAAAGACAGCTCCTCATGAAGTGAGATACTTTGCTGTCCAAAATATCCACGAGCATAGGCAACTTCTGGTGCAATAAAAGATACTTCAATTGAAATGCTTTCACCAGCCATAACAATTACATTTTGACCGAAAGATGAAGATGCAGATACTTGCATTTTGGATGAAAGATCGTTGACCAAAAATCCTGTGACACCTGTCAAATCAAATTGTGCATGACTCAAGTCCAAATCACCCTCAGCCACTCCAGGAGAACTTAACGTACCTGCATTAACATCCACATCAATCTCCAAGGGCAAACCTAGAATGGTTGCGCGCTGAATACTATACAAACAATGAAGCGGACCGGCAATGTGATTCTCTATGCGGTAATGCAGAATTCCCGAACTTAGATGAAGGGCTTTCAGCTCTAAATCCTGCGGCAATAATCCCGATTGGTTCTGGGTTTCATTAATGAGCATTACTCCAGGAGGAACACTTGCTGAAACCGGAACCTCGTAATCCAATTGAATGGTTGTGTCTTGGATGGTAAACAAAGAATCTACCCCAAAATCTATGGTTGTGTCATAAACCAAATCATACCAACCACCGTCATTCACCTGAAGATACTTCTCATCAATCAAATCCGTCAAATGCACCTTTCCGTCAGCAATCGGTGCAATCCAATCCGAACTCCATTTCAACTCGTGCTTTTTACAAGAAAAAAACAAAGAGGACATCCACAGCCCCGCAATCAAAAAGGCTTTACTGTTTTTCATTCAATTGCTTGGTAAACCAAAATGGTTTGGTTATTTTCAAAAGGATATATAGTTCAGCCAAAATAAATGGCCAAATGGCAGGATGCATCGTTTGCGGAGTCCAGGAGAACAGCAAGATTTCACCCATCAAGACAATAACAAAAACCAAAGCGATGCGGCGTTCCCAAGTTGCGCAAGAGCGCGGTGTCCTAAACAAAAAGTAAAACCAAAAAGGATTGGCCCAAATCAAATTCCAATTGTTGTGCGTTGTATCATGATCTGTGAAGAACCAGAGGAAGACCAAAAGACAACCAATCAATGCCAACAGGCTGATGAAAATGTTCTCAGGTAATGTGCGTAATATTCCTTTTCGCGCCATCCATGTTCCCCAGATCAACAAAAAGAAGAACATCAACCAAGCACATACCACCGGCCAATTCACTGCGGGAAGTTCTGGTTCAATATCCACTGGAATCAGTTCCATTGTTCTTGACGTCAATGGCGTTGAACCATAACGGGTATGTGAAAGCATGAGCAAGAGCGAGTCCGGAAGAAAAGCCCTGTCCTCCATTTTCATCATATCATCACACGGAGCGCCCAAGGCCAAATCAATACCAAAATCGCCCCATGGCATATAATTGAGGTAAGTTTGAATGGCTGATCGAAAGGTTGATTGAGGATTGTCTAATTCAATCGTCAAAGGCTTGCTCGAAGCTTTTTTAATGATGTTCCAAACGCGTGTCGAACAATTGTCTTTGAAAAAATGATACCGGAAAGTAGCGTTCTCCGGTTGGGCATTTTCCATGAGCAGATCAGCTAGCTTGATCAAATCTTCATTGGTCATGAGCAGGTATTGTTCTTCAATACCACGTCCATCAAACAAATACATCTGCTGAAACTCACCGAAAGAACTAACGGAAAGGAAATAATCCAATCTGCCTTGGGCAAACTTGACATAGAAATCATCAGTGAACTGAAAGGTTCCATAATTGTATACAACATCATAAAACTCACCGTCTAATGTATCTTGAACCCGAAGGGCAGAATGACCAAACACACTGTACAATTCACTACCCGGAGAACAAGTCAAAACAGAAACTATGGGACTCCTGGCCACTAACATCTGGGTTGTAAGAATTAATCCAATTAATATGCTAAGATGCTTTCTCATAAACTCCATTTTCCTTCAAATACTTTTTGCACGGCCCCTTTCAAATATACGTTTGTAAACTGATATGGCCCATGGCGATCCGCAGAAACTTCCAGAATCCCTCCACGAGTCAATAAACGAACGAATCCACTTTGTTGAGTTTGTTCTAAAATATACAAGGCGGATGCAGTAACTCCGGTACCACAGGATAAGGTCTCGGCCTCAACACCGCGCTCATAAGTTCTGAGATGCCAATCTTCTGAAATCTTCTGGATAAAATTAACGTTGGTTCCATTCATTGCTTTGAAGTAGGCATCGTATCTGATTTCAGCACCCTTTGCCTGAACATCCATCTCCGCTATATTCTCAACTGGTACCATAACGTGAGGACTACCGGTATGCATAAAACATCCCCAAGGAGAATCTTCACACTCGTGAACATCTCTCATACTGATGCTTACCAAACCATCGGCCCACTGGGCTTTGTGCAAACCATCAATGGCAGTAAAAACGAAGTCTATTTTGGTTGCGTCGAAATAATCATGGTAAAAGGCAACAGCACAGCGCGATCCATTGCCGCAAAAACTTTGAGAACCATCCGGATTGTAAAAATCAATATGAAAATCATTCTCCAAGGAAGGTCGCACAATCACAAGACCATCACTACCAACACCCCATTTTCTGTGACAGATGCGCTGAATCCATTCCTGAGAAGGAACATCTGTCCATTCCCGACCATCCAAGACTACAAAATCATTGCCTGTTCCCTGGTATTTATAAAACAATGTTCCCACCAGACAAAAATACGACAAAGAAGAAAGGGTGTGAATGCCCCATTACCTATTATTTTTGTCTCATGAACGTGGGAAGTATAAGATCTAAGGCACTCAATGCTGAAAAGCTAATGAAAGGTTTTGAGTTGATGTGTCAAGCCAGGAGTTTATCAGACATTTATGAATCCAATGCCAAGGTAACTTCAAAGTATGTCCATGCCACATCAAGAGGACATGAGGCTTGCCAATTGGCTTTGGGATTGCAATTAAAAGAAATCGATTATTTGTCCGCCTACTACAGAGACGATAGCATTTTGTTGGGAATAGGCATACAGCCCTATGATTTGATGATGCAATTGATGGCCAAAAAATCTGATCCATTTACCGGTGGAAGATCTTATTACTGCCACCCCGCATTGAACAAACCCGGATTTCCCAAAATACCACATCAAAGTTCTGCAACAGGAATGCAAGCCATTCCTACAACAGGAGTCGCCATGGGACTTTGGTATAAAGAACAAAACGGACTTCATGACAAACAAGACCCCAACAACAATCCAATTGTGGTTTGTTCGTTAGGAGACGCCTCCATGACTGAGGGTGAAGTGTCCGAAGCCCTGCACATGGCTTCTTTGAAGCAATTGCCCATCTTGTATTTTGTTCAAGACAATGAATGGGACATTAGTGCCCATGCTTCAGAAATAAGATTTGGTGATGCTACCACCCTGGCCAAGGCCTATCCAGGTATACAAGTGAAAAGCATAGATGGAACCGATTTCGTAGCGAGCTATGATGTTATACACGACATCATCGCTGACATTCGTAAAAATCGTAGACCATGGTTATTGCATTGCAAAGTGCCACTGCTGGGGCACCACACCAGCGGTGTCAGAAAAGAATGGTACCGCGATGATTTGGAAGAGGCGCAAAAGCGCGACCCCCTTCCCAAGTTTCAAAAACAATTGATCAAACTGGGATTTGCCCAAGAGGCCATTGATGAAATTTGGCATTCACAACAACAGCGAATTGAGCAGGAATACCAAAGAGCATTGCTCGCAGAAGACCCTGCACCGCATCAATTGATGGAACATATTTTTGCTCCTACGCCCATTACACAAGAAAGCGGCGAGCGCAGCCCTGCAGGAAAAGAGGCAACCGTAATGGTGGACAGCGCTTTGTTTGCCATGCAAGAGATATTGTCCCAAGATCCCAACGCCCTTTTGTATGGCCAAGATGTAGGAAAAAGATTGGGAGGCGTATTCAGAGAAGCGGCCACTTTGGCCGAAAAATTTGGAGACAATCGTGTTTTCAATACACCGATACAAGAAGCGTTTATCATTGGAAGTACAGTGGGGATGAGTGCTGTGGGATTGAAGCCTATCGTGGAAGTTCAATTTGCAGATTACATCTGGCCGGGACTTAACCAATTGTTCACTGAAGTTTCAAGAAGTTACTATTTGAGCAATGGGCAATGGCCTGTAAGTTGTGTCATTCGTGTTCCCATTGGCGCATATGGAAGTGGCGGACCTTACCACAGTAGCAGTGTGGAAAGTGTGTTGTTGCAAATCCGCGGTATCAAAGTGGTCTACCCGAGCACAGGTGCAGATTTAAAAGGATTATTAAAAGCAGCCTATCATGACCCCAATCCTGTGGTTGTATTGGAACACAAAGGATTGTATTGGAGCAAAGTGAAAGGAACAGAGGATGCTCGCACGATAGAACCCAGTGATGATTATGTTATTCCCATTGGAAAAGGTAGAATAGTTCAAGAGTCTATATCTTCAAAATCTATCTCCATCATCACTTACGGCATGGGGGTTTACTGGGCAAAAATGGCCAGTAAATCGCTGGAAGATCAAGTTGAAATTATTGACTTGCGGTCATTGAATCCCATTGACTATGACTTGATTCAAAGCAGCGTGAAGAAAACCAACCGCTGTCTTATTTTGACAGAAGAACCTGCGAGCAATGGATTTGCCCAAGCCTTGGCTGGATGGGTGGCTGAAAACTGTTTTGAATCATTGGATGTTGCGCCAAAAGTCATAGGTAGCCAAGTAACACCCGCCATACCTTTAAATAGCATTTTGGAGCAGACTTATTTGCCTAAAATTGAAAACATAAAAATGACCCTTGAGCAAATGCTCCAATACTGATAAATGAAGAGCTGGCTTCAAAAATATTTGTTTTGGATTTTCATCAGTGGTTTGGTAATCTATTGGGCATACAGACAATGGCCACACAACATTGCCATTCAAGACATTCCAATTGAGCAAAATGATGGCCAAATTGTACCACTCACCATTACCAAAGATTCAATAACCATTGTTCACTTTTATGCCCATTGGTGCGGACCATGCATGCGGGAATTGCCCGAGATCGCGGAGTTCCAGGATGTTTACCAAAAAGCTGGAATCTCTATTGTTTGCATAACAGATGATGCTTTTGATTTTATAGAAGACATAAAAAACAGAACGCGATTAAAGATCTTCAAGACCCCATCTTTAAAGGATATTAACGTGTTCAGCATCCCCATGACCTATATTTACAATCAGAAAGGGGAACAAGTGCAGCGCATTGAAGGCCCCTTTGAATGGAGCGATCCAAATACAATGAACGAAATTTTGAAAAACAATTAAACATGAGTGAAAGCGTTGTTACCTTAATTATTGACGGAACAAGAACAGAAACCATTGTTGACAAAAATGGCAAGAGTTTACTAGAAGTAGGAATTGAATTGGGATTGGATCCGCCCTACTCTTGTCAAGGAGGGATCTGCACCTCTTGCAAAGCAAAGGTGTTGGAAGGTGAGGTTACGATGAAAGTCAACCATGCTTTGTCGCCCAGAGAAGTTGAAAAAGGCTGGATTTTGGCTTGTCAGTCTCATCCTATAACAGATACGGTGGTGATATCTTGGGATGAATAAACATAAAAACACATGAAAATAAACGTCACATTTGCCGCCTTCGTATTAGTTGCACTAGGACTCTTCATGGCGTGCAAACATGACGTGCCCGTTCCTGAGCCTTCAAATGTCCCTATTGTTTCATTTGATTGCCCCAGTGACACCGTCTATTTTCAAAATACCATTTTACCAATATTGATTTCTAACTGTGCCATGTCTGGCTGTCACGATAAAGTTTCTGCACGAGAAGGAATTATCTTAACAGATTATGTTCAGGCAATCAATACGGGAAGCATTCAGCCAGGTAACGCCAAACATAGTGAACTATACGAAGCGATTACTGACTTTAATTCTGATGACATTATGCCTCCCAGCAATTACGGTAGCCTTACATCAGAAGAGATAAACGCAATAAAAACATGGATAGACCAAGGCGCCATTAACAATATGTGTGGCAAATGTGACACCAACAATTTCACTTTCAGCTCGGGAGTATGGCCTATCGTGGAAAGCAACTGTAAAGGGTGTCACACAACTGCTACCCAAGAAAATGGCATGCACCAGTTCAACAATTGGCAAGACATTGTCGCTGATAGTGAAGCCTTTTGGGGTAGTATCATGGGCATCAATTATTTACCGATGCCACAAAATAGTAATGGACTGAGTGATTGCGAGAAAACGATTATCCGCAAATGGCTCGATTCGGGCGCTCCTAATAATTAAAACATGAAAAAATACTTGCTCTATATAATTGTAATGGCTGCAATAAGCGGATGCTATTACGACGTCGAAACCGTTTTGTATGGCACTACTCCACCCAATTGTGACAACACTATTTTCTCCTACAACGGACGCATCAAAACCATCATGGAAAACAATTGCACCGGTTGCCACTCTGGCTCTAATCCATCCGCCGGTATTCCGTTGACCAATTTCATCGAAAGCAAAACAGCCAATAATGATGGACTCTGGTTATGCTCCATTGAACAGTTGAGCCAATGCTCTGCAATGCCCAAAGGAGGAAAACTAACTGATTGTGAAATCGAAGCTTGTCGCAAATGGGTGGAAGCGGGATATCCAGAAAACTAAGTCTTTATATTTCCCTAACATATTCTTATCTTTCCACCCATGAAATGGGGAAGAAAGCATCTATTCATTACAGTATTTTTATACTCATGTCTGAATGGAATAATTGCGCAGGTTGACCACTGGGAAACCATCGTTATGGACAATGATACATGGAAGTATTTTGTCCCCAATACTGCTATCAATGAATGGAATGCATTGAACTTTGACGACACTTCTTGGCCATCAGGCCAGGGCGGATTTGGTTTTGGAGACAACGACGATTCTACATCCATCCCCACAGGAACCATTTGCCTTTATCAAAGAATCGCCTTTAACATTACAAATCCCAGCCTAATACATCAGTTGGTACTAAATATGGATTATGATGACGGATTTATCGCCTATTTGAATGGAACCGAAATAGCACGCGGAGGAATTGACCCCGGCGTTTTCCCTGCATTCAACGAACCATCTTCCAGCTCAAATGAAGCGGTAATGTACACTGGGGGATATCCAGACCAATTTGTTATCAATAACAACATTACTTCATCTCTCCTGATTACAGGGATTAATGTACTTTCCATTGAAACCCATAACCAAAGCACCAATTCCTCCGATTTTACTTCACGCGGTTTTTTGCATGCTGGAGTAACCAATAGCACATCACTTTTCAACCCCGTTCCTGATTGGTTTACTCCACCATTCTCGTTCTACACTTCCACACTTCCTATTGTTGTCGTTGATACCTATGGAGTGACTATCCCTGACGAACCAAAAATAGACGGCACCATGGGCATCATCAACAATGGCCCGGGACAAATCAATTCTTTGGATGATGAATTCAATGAGTTCAATGGATTAATAGCCATTGAAAGGAGAGGCTCTTCTTCCAATGGATTTCCTGCTAAATCTTATGGCCTAGAAACCAGAGGGCCTGACAGTGTCAATTACAATGCATCTATTTTTGACTGGCCTGCTGATAACGATTGGATCCTCTATGCGCCATACACGGACAAATCTTTGATGCGCAACGTACTGACCTACCAAATGGGAAGAGATCAAGGGCGTTGGGCGCCACGCACTGAATTTTGTGAGTTAGTGCTCAATGGCGAATACATGGGTGTTTACGTTTTCATGGAGAGAATCAAAGTAAATCCAGGTAGGGTTGGAATCGATCCTTTGATGCCCGCAGATACTTTAGACAATGAACTTACAGGTGGATACATATTTAAAGTGGACAAAACAACAGCTGGAGGTGTCGTTGCATGGGAGTCTCCATACTTTGGCGCAGCTCCAAGTACCAATTTGACCACCTTTCAATTGCATGATCCAGACATCACCGAGCTCCACCCAAGTCAATTGAACTATATCCAAGGCTATGTTACTACTTGGGAAAATATTCTAATGGACAGCGTCCTTTTCAATCATCCTTTGGTCGGCTATAATCAATTTATCGATCCAGGATCTTTCATCGATTTCTTCTTGGCCAATGAGATAACCAAGAACGTAGATGGATATCGTATATCAACTTTTTTATACAAAGAGCGATTGAGTGAAGGTGGAAAAATCCATGCTGGTCCGCTTTGGGATTTTAATATCGCGCTGGGGAATTCTAACTATTGCGATGGGCCTAATGTCGAAGGCTGGGAAATGAATTTTAATAATTTCTGCGCGGGAGGTTTGGACAATCCTTTTTGGTGGCATCGGTTATTGGAGGACAGCGTTTATGCCAATCAAACCCATTGCAGATGGCAAGAATTGAGACAAGGTAAATGGAGTGATGACTACTTAATGAGTTACATTGACAGCGTCGCTGCCTCGTTAGAAGAAGCGAGTCAAAGACATTTCCAACGTTGGCCCATTTTGGGAAATTATGTTTGGCCCAATAATTTTATTGGTAATACTTACCAAGAGGAGATAGACTATCTCAAGTCATGGATCATAGAGCGCACAGCATGGATGGATAGCAATATGTTTGGAAGACCTTGCGACCTATCCCTTGGATTATCAGAGCCACAAGAACTCTCTGAAACCATTATCTACCCTAATCCCATTCAAAACGGAGAAACCTTGCACATCAAAGCCATCGACAATATCGATAACATTGAACTTCTCGATGGGTTGGGAAAAACAATTTCTATTGAATCGAATACATTAAACCCGCAAGTTCAATCCAATTTAGTTTCCGTTTCATTGGAAAAAATCCCTGCTGGTCTGTACACATTGAAAATCACACAAAAAAACAAAGCCATTTCATTTAAAAAATTATTGATATTATGAAAAACCTAATCATCGCCCTAACGTTATCCAGTGGACTTATTGCCTGTACCAAACCCGAAGGTCCTGGAGGAAGCAGTTCCATTCAAGGAAAGGTAGTTGGGCAAAACATCAATTTGGGTCGTTCTGAAATCATAGACCTCACTGTTACCCCTGGTGCTCAAATTGAACATGGAGACTACTTCATTATCAATCAACCCAATGGAGCCAATTACTATTTCTGGTTCAATAATCCAACTTGGGTCAGCAATGGCGATCCGCAATTGGCCGGTAGAAATGGTGTTTCCATTTCATTCAATTACAGTGACAATGATACCACCATAACCAACGCGGTGTTCAGTGCGCTATCCAATCACCTCAGCGGTCAATTCAATTTGACCAAAAACGGGGACATGATTCAATTGGTATCAAAAGACAACATCAATATTCCTGATCCTGATGATGTAACCACATCTTTTCTGTTGGATGTTGGTCAGCAAGGCCAGTCAGATGAAATGGGTGCACAAACCGCCATCACCGACGAGCGGGTTTACTTGATTTATGGTGATGGAAAAAATTACCATGAATCCACCAGAACAGGTGCTGATGGTCTATACTCTTTTGACCAATTGCAAAATGGAGAATATCAGGTTTATGTCCTTTCGAAAGATTTAACCACCGGAGAAATGACAAAGACCATTTTGGAGAAAGTAACCATCTCAGCTAAAAATCAAGTAGTTGATGTTCCAACATTAGAAATTGTTCATTGATGCGCCAGCGTTTACTTTCAGCACTTTTCATTTTGATTGCATACGCTTGTAATGCGCAGTCAGGGCTTTGGGGCACTGCTTCCTTTTCAACCCGACACAATAAGAAATGGCAAAGTGAACTTCAATTACTCCAACGCTACAGCCCTGAAGGTTGGTCCAAGAGCGGAATTGCTTTGACTGAGCAATTTGAACCCAATAAAAAAATCTCCGTTGCACTACAATACCGTTGGACCGCTTTTCCAATTGAAAATGTAACACTCAATGATGCAAATTTGGATCATGGAAACAGATTGCGATTGGCCATTACTTTGAAACTATTGCGATCAAAAAAAGATCAGAATCGATTTGAAATTACATGGAGAAACGCCATTCAAATGGAAAGATTGACTTGGGAACGAAATCCAATTGTTTTGAGAAGCAGACTGAAAATATCCTCGCCTGAGTGGAAGAAAATCAGATTAAACACCAAAGTAGAATACTTCTATTGGCTCAATGCAGTTGAATACTGGAGCGACGAACAATCGATCCAATACGGGCTTTCAAAAGAATGGCGATACTCAGCCGATATTGAATTGAAAGTCAATAAAAATAACCAATTCAATTTTGGCTTTTGCTACAATAACCGATTGCTAAACCAGGACAGGCAGTGGTTTACCGTTGCCTTTAAGCATGTGATAAAAAGAAAAAAGGAAAGTTCAAAAAAACAGAAATAAACCCCTCAAGGAGTATACCGTTTCATTTCTTAGATTGAAGCAATACAATCGCTTCATTTTCAAAAACAATTCGATTCCCTTCGGCCAATCTTTCCTTCAAAGTATTCTGATAAATTGAATCTTTCACCACTGGTTTCATGATCAATTTTTGTTTGGTATAATTCAATGAACCCACTACTTCCCTATTAATTGGTTTAAAACACAACGGAAAATAATCGACTGCTGCCTCATAATTCTCTGTACAAGCTACATCTTTTGATTTGAGCGCAATGAAATTGCTAAAATGTTGAAAGCGCCAATCTCCTGAAAGATCCTCAAAATGAAGAACGGAATGTTCTGGTATGTATTCCTGAGCAACTGCACATTTCTCTAGCAACATACCATCTTTGCGTACAACTTTGGTATGAAAATGAACCAAAGCAAAATGCGCAACCAACATGAACATTGTTGTTGCCAATAATAGTCGATTAGGAATTGTTGAAACAGATATGAAAACAATTGTCATCAAAGCCAACCAACCTTGAATACGCACTGAGATAAATCCCGCACTGCCCGTGTTGTCAGGTAACAAAAAATACAGTGTGAATAACGTTATCAACGTGATAATCGCGCGTTGTTGCGGGAGAGTGAATCGAATCTTTGTTCGCACAAAAACCAATATCGAAAGACCAATCGTCAGCAATGACATTATCACTGTCCAACGTTCCTCCTTGCCTTCATGGTAAACAATCAAAGAACGCCATCTGAATATATCCTTGATCAAATCCTCTCTTTCTAAAATGGTTGGTGAACCGCTGTGATAGGCTGTATTCAATCGATACAAAACAACGATAGGTAAAATCAAAACAACAGCCTTAACGAGTCGATAAATCAGAGACTTAATCGATTCACTCTTTTTCCATTCATGAATCAATTGAGGCAGCGCACTGGCCCCCCAGATCAAAAGTGTCAATAAAAAAGTAAACCCATGTGAAAAATACAAAAGCAACAACAATGAAAACAAAATCAGGACTTCCCTAACTGAATATTGCTTTTCAAAAAACTGCCAACTCCTAGCAAGAAATAGCAAAGCAAAAATGATAGACAAAGAGTAATTGTAAAACCCGATAGAGAAAACAAAACTGAATACAAAAGGAAGTGACCAAAAAGACAACCATCGATTCCCGTCTATCGTTCTAATAAAGTAATCTGCAGCCAAAGGCAACGACACAAAATAGAAAACCAACATCAATTTTTCCGCCAGCCACCAATCGCCAAAGATCAAATAGAACAAGGCCAAAAGGGCGTGTCCAATACAATTGGGAACCACCATCGGATTGAATTGATAAAAATGTTGAACAATAAAACCATCTCCTTGCAGCAATTCCAATAACAGCTTGGCATTGTACAAATGCGCCGGAGAATCCAATGATGGGAAATAAAAAGAAACAAACAATGGCCACATGGATACCAAAGTGAGAATAAAGAATACAATGCGAAAGCGCTTTGGATTTTCGCTTACTGATTGAAACCAATTCCAGGTATTTCTAACGAACGCCAATGTATTTATGCGTTTGAAGGCTCAATCGCCAATTGGGAAACTGACTTAGGTGTGACATAATCAATGGCATAGACTCATCCTGCCTCTCCCACTCCGGTTGAAGCAAAAGATGGCAATCCGCGTTTGTCTTTTTTGACAACTCGATGGCCCATTGAATATCGGAAGGGTGAAAAACAATCACCTTCATTTCATTGCAAATCTCAAAAATTTCTTCCGTGGGTTGCTTGAATTTTTTTGGAGAAAAAGTTATCCAATCCCATTTCCCTGTCAATGGATGAACACCACTGGTTTCAATGTGGGTTTTGATGTGATGAGCTCTCAATGATTCTGTCAAAGCTTCTAAGTTGTGCATGGTAGGCTCTCCACCAGTCACAATTACACGAATGGCACCACTAGCAAGGACATTCTGCACCAATTGCGCAACAGAAACCATTGGATGCTCATCCTTATTCCAAGACTCTTTGACATCGCACCAAACACAACCAACATCACATCCAGCCAAACGGATAAAATAAGCAGGACAGCCTGAAAAGACACCTTCACCCTGAAGGGTGCAGAATTCTTCCATGACTGGCAGTCTGTCCATTCCAATTTAGCTTTTCAATTCAGCGAACAAATCATATTGCTCCGCATCCGTTATAACAGTATCAACAAAATCACCCAAACGCAAGTATTGATCTGGTGCATGAATAATCACTTCGTTGTCGACTTCAGGCGAATCAAATTCGGTTCTTCCGATGAAATACTCACCTTCCTTTCTGTCAATCAACACCTTCATTTCTTGACCAATCTTGTCTTGATTTTTCTGCAAAGAAATTTCAGACTGAATTTCCATAATGGCATTGGCACGCTGCTTTTTGGTTCTGGCAGGAACATCATCCTTCATGGTAAAAGCATGAGTGTTATCTTCATGTGAGTATGTAAAAA
>CAZNVU010000037.1:0-20948 GCA_964576575.1 uncultured Chryseobacterium sp. | reverse complement strand
CTTGTTGCATTGAACATCACTAATGAAAACATCCTTGTACATGTTGGTGTCTCCAATTCCTATGGTGTGAATAGGAACTTGAAGATTTTGGGCAGCGTAAATGGGGTAGTGTCCTTCATTGAACAGTCCGTCAGTGACCAATACAACAGCAGCAAGGTTTCTTCCTGCGTAGCGGATGCCTATTTTTTCCAAAGCAGCGGACATATTGGTACTTGCTCCTTTGGCATTGAGGGAATCCCAGCTGTTGGACAAATCGCCATCAAAAGTGTAATAAGCTAGCTCTGATTGGTCATTGATCGATGAGATTTTTTGAGTCAATTGATCTCGCCATTCAGGATTCTTTTGAAGAAAATCTTGAATGGACATACTGTTGTCATGTACAACAACTGTGATTGGTTTTTCTATGGTTTGTTGATGGGTCTCGGTTATTGGTCGGATGAGCAGGAAGCCAAGAAAGGTGACCCCAATAAATCGAACCAAGGCCAACAAATAAATGGTGTTGATGGAATATCGCTTGCGCTGTCTTTCCCTCCAATAAGAAGCGCCTGCTAGGATAATGCCCAACAAGAAACACAGCCAGAGCCAAAGTGGCGAATATGTAGTATATATGGACAATTTCTTTTGATTACATCAACATGCCACCGCAAACATGAAGCGTTTGGCCTGTTACGTAGGCACTCATATCACTGGCCAAAAATAAAGTTACGTTGGCAACGTCTTCAGTGCTTCCTCCTCTTTTCAAAGGAATAGTATCTCTCCATTTTTGAACGACATCTTCCGCTAACGCACCTGTCATCTCCGTTTCAATAAATCCTGGAGCAATGGCATTGCAACGGATATTTCTTGAACCCATCTCAGCAGCCATGCTTTTGGTAAATCCAATAATACCAGCTTTGGATGCTGCGTAGTTGGCTTGACCTGCGTTTCCTTTAACACCAACCACAGAACTCATGTTAATGATGGATCCACTTTTGGCTTTCATCATAGGCTTGATAACAGCTTTGCTTAGGTTGAATACTGACTTAAGATTAACGCGAATCACTTCATCCCACTGCTCCTCACTCATTCTCATCAGTAACGTATCTCTTGTGATACCGGCATTGTTCACCAATACATCAACGGTTCCAAATTCAGCAACCACAGCATCAACCAAGGATTGTGCTGCTTCAAAATCCGCAGCATCACTCTTGAATCCCTTGATTTTTGTTCCAAATGCGCTGAGCTCTTGTTCCAAAGCTCTAGCTTTCTCATCAGATGAAGCATAAGTAAATGCAACATTCGCTCCTTGCTGAGCAAACAATGTAGCAATGCCTTTTCCAATACCTCGAGACGCACCGGTGATGATGGCAACTTTTCCGTCCAGTAATTTCATTTCTTTTTCGTTTGAGCAAAGATAAGCATTCGTTTTTTTAACGCATCTTGATTTTGTTTCTTCCTAATTCCAATGTTCCTTGGTGCTCCATTTTTTTCAATAGTCGGGAGATGACCTCACGCGAGGAATGCAATTCACTTGCTATTTCTTGGTGTGTAATCTGAATTACTCCATCTGGAGACTTGGCTGTTTTTTCCTTGAGCCAGCGCTCCAAACGATCATCCAATTTTTGAAAAGCAATGCTATCAATGGTATTGAGCAATTCTTCAAAACGACGCTGGTAAGTGCGCATGATAAAATGTTTCCAACTGGGATATTGGTTACTCCATTCATCCATAATCCTTGTTGGTAGGGCAATCATTTTGGTGTCTTCTTCTGCAACAGCCCTTACCGAGCTTTTAGCATCCCCCATGCAACAAGTAATGGACATGGCGCAAGTTTCGCCCGGATGAACATGATAGAGCAATAGCTCTTTCCCGTCATTGTCTTCGCGTAAAATCTTAAGTGATCCACTCAATAGAAGAGGCATCATTTTAATGTATTGTCCTATATCTATCAGAATCTCACCTTCAGGAATTTCCATGATTTGCCCTGTTTCTGAAATGGCATCTTTGATGTTTTTTTCATACAGATCAGCAAAGGTTGCACTCAATTGTTGAATGTCTTCTGATTCTATGGTTCTTGTTTTCATGATTGACAAATTTGATGAATCAATTGACTCATTTTTTCGGTTAGGTTTTTTCTGCTGTACGCAGAAACATCAGCATCAATGTTTTGCAGTATTCCTGTTTTTAAAAAAACACTATGCCAATTCAATAATTGATTTTTAATCGTCTCTACTTCATCAAAATCAAAACAGAATCCAGCTCTTGACTTTTGAAGAATGGCGTTCATTTCCCCATCCTTTGGGCCAATCGCCAATATCGGACGCTTTGCCGCTAAATACTCAAAGAATTTTCCAGTTAGAATACTCTTGGCATTGACACTGTTATTTACGAGAAGAAGAAGGATTTGGCTGCTTTGTTGAACTATTATCGCATCATGGTGAGGAAGGTATTCTTGTAGGATACTATGGTCTTTTAAGTCAAATCTTTCTAACGATTTTCTGACTGAGATGTCCACCTTCCCAACCAATTTGATGGATAAGTTGTTTTTGAATTGCTCATCTTGTTGACAAGCTAGTTGTATTGCTTTCCAAAGATTGTCATGGTTTCTGGATTTCGGAATACTGCCTACATGCACCAATTCAAACTTGGAGTGGGGAATAATTCCTTCGGGAAATTCTTCATCATATCCATTGGGAATCCATTCACAAGATCGGGCACCTTTTTGTGTGAAGTCCTTTTGATCGTTGCTCGTCACAGTGGTTACCATATCAGCGGATTGCAATACTTCTAGTTCCAGGCGATGGTGTTTTTTATCTGCCCAACGCGTGAGCATCAATTGATCATAAAAGTCTATATTGGTCCATGGATCTCTGAAGTCTGCCAACCAAGGAACATTGCATTTCTCCTTGACGCCTTTGGCAATCAAATGCATGCTATGAGGCGGGCCAGTTGATACAATGGCATCTACAGGATTTTCCTTTATGTATTGAGTTAAAAATTTGATGGAGGGTTGTATCCAATAACAACGCGCATCAGGAATGAAAAAGTTTCCACGTATCCAAACACCTATACTTTCAGATTTTTTTGGTTTTTCAGTTTCACTTAAAAAACCAGTATTGATTTTCTCAGAGGGTTTAACACCCACCCAGCGCTTATACCAAGAGTATGGTTCCCATATGGGCTGCTTAATGACGGTGATTCCCTCTGGAATATCATGGGTTAAACTTTCATCCATCACAGGCATCTCTGGATTGGAGGGCGTGTATATGATGGGCTCGATGCCAAATGTTCTGAAGTACTTAACAAATTTTAACCAACGTTGCACACCGGCTCCTCCAGACGGTGGCCAGTAGTAGGTGATAATTAAAACTTTTTTCATTTATTAGAAGGGCAGCAAATGTGGCTTCCAAGTTACTTTGGCTGTCGTAGGTTCTCCCGGAATCACATTCAACATGGCGGTTACCATACACTGCTTGCGTAAAACTACTTCAGGGCGCAATGGATGTCTTACACTGAAAGTCATCTCAATTTGTAAATTCCCATAGACTAAATCTTTTGGATTGACCATTGCTTTGATCACAGGACCTGTTACAGCTTCACTTTCGAGTGTTCCCATTGCATCATCAATGAGCATTACAATATTTACCCCATCTTCAGCAAATTCATACTCCCCCAAATCCATTTCAAAAAACACTTCAACAGGACCTTCACCAACCACCACATCTTCAAATACAATGTTCTCTCCTTGCGGTATGACATTGCCTCCAAATGCCAATGCTTCAGATGCAACAAACGGTAATGTTTTGGTATTCCCTTTTTTTACATTCACATACCGCAGCAACTCATTGTCTTGCTCAATGATATAAGCGGTGTTGTCAATCATAACAATATCAACAGGTGAATGAAACCAAGCATCTTTGGGGCCGCCATCTTTCCAACCCTCAGCAGAGCCAGCAAGCCATTTGATTTTCCCTTTTTTAAAGGTGTATACTGCGTTGTTCCATTCAGATACAGCCATTAATGTTTTTCCAGCTATGGCAACACTTGATATTTTGGGTTCGCCTGTTTGAGGTTGATAAAACCAAGTTCCTTTTCCGTAATAGTAAATCCAATCTTTTTGTGTGATTGCATCTTTGGATTTTCGCTCTTCGTTGAAATTTATTTGGAAAATGGAGCCATCACTAAAAGTTACATATCCCAATGATCCTTTTATTTCAAGATGCTTGGGATAGATTCGTTGCTTTTGTTCATTGAATAACGGCAATCTTGCTACTTCAACTGCAACTCCGCTGATTGGATTGAGATTAAAAATCTGATTGAATTGAGCGGAAAGAACATAAAGGTTGTTGTTTTCCATGACAACATCAATAGGGTAGCCAATGGCCTCATATCCGCCGTTGGTGAATTGAACCTCTTGTGCGAAAGCGTTTCCATTTCCGGCTATCGTAAACACAAGCTTGGCTTGAAGGTCAACGGCTCTGATTCTGTGGTTGTAACTATCAGCCACATAAAGCAATTGTTGGTCGTCGTCATAGGTTGTTCCTCTTGGGTAGTTGAATTGCGCATTGAGCAATTGGCCGTCAGCAAAACCAGGTAGCGGAGCGCCAATGATTTGCGCTATGACTCCATCCGGTGTTACCAAATGTATGCGGTGATGATTGGGTTCTGTGATAAAGAAGTTCTTGTTTTTATGCAATGAGATATCTGAGGGAAACTCAATATTGGCGTCAGCCCAACAATGCGTCTCTACGCTATCTTTTAGTTGCCAATGTCTAAGCTTAGGAGCTAATTCTTTATCGGCTAAAAGCTCGTTTATCTTTACAATAGCTAATGATGCAGCATCATCTCCGATAAATTGATGAAGGCATTTACCTCCCGGTCTTGCGTAAATTCTAACTTGAAACTTGCCTGTCGAGTCAGCATCTTTGAATCCCTTATAATCTGGACAGATGACCAGCGGATGCGTGATGTTTTCTCTTTGAATAATGGAGTAAATCTCTCTTCTGGATCTGGGTTGCTGAGCATTTCCAAGAATCCCGCTAATCAATTGTACGTTGTATTTTGATTCAAAAGTTTTTTCAATACGATGAAGTCCCTCCGTGCTAAATGGATTTTGCTCATCCCAAAGACAGATTACGACAATTTTGTCATGAATGTTTTCCAAGGTAATGGGGTAGGGTGTATTGAACCAAACCGAACCTTTGGAAATGAAGTCCACATCTTTTTTTTGAGCAGTAAGACCGATACTCAAACAAAGAATAAAGAATAGTGAGATTGTATTTTTCATGGCATAAAAAAGGGAACCACGAAGATGGCTCCCTTTATTGGTTTTTCAAAAAAACGAATACTTATTTTACTGCGTCTACCACAGCTTTAAAAGCGTCTGGGTGATTCATCGCTAAATCAGCCAAAGCCTTACGGTTCAATTCAATTCCTTTGGCGTGTATTTTACCCATAAATTGTGAGTAAGACAAACCGTGGATTCTAGCACCTGCATTGATACGGGTAATCCACAAAGCACGGAAGTTACGCTTGCGAAGTTTACGACCAATGTAAGCGTAGGTTAATGCTTTTTCAACGGCATTTTTGGCTACGGTCCATACATTCTTTCTGGATCCGAAATAGCCTTTGGCCATTTTGAGAACTTTTTTTCTTCTTTCTCTCGAAGCAACTGCATTTTTACTGCGTGGCATAATTTTTTGTTTTTTGAAGGCTGGTGGCTTGCGCGCTTATTACCAACAATCGGGTTAAACGTTTACCTTACTCTTTTATTCAATAAGCTTGAATTAGGCGAGCAATTGGGCCTTGATTGATCTCACGTCTGAAGGGTGAACGAGCGCATCATTGCCCAAACCACGCTTACGCTTGGTATCTTTCTTGGTCAAGATGTGACGTTTAAACGCCTGCTTACGCTTAATCTTTCCGCTACCGGTCACCTGAAAACGCTTCTTAGCGCCGGATTTGGTTTTTGATTTTGGCATTGTATTAGGGATTTAATTATTTCTTTTTAGGGTTGATAATCACAAACATTTTCTTGCCTTCTAATTTAGGCAACTGCTCCGGTACTCCGACTTCTGAGAGTTCTTGAATGAATTTCAATAGCAATATCTCTCCGCGATCTTTGAAAACAATGGATCTTCCTTTGAAAAATACCCATGATCTCACTTTGTTACCTTCCTTCAAAAATTCAAGCGCATGCTTCAATTTGAACTGAAAGTCATGGTCATCTGTATTGGGACCAAAACGAATCTCCTTTACAGTAACATTGACCTGCTTGGCCTTCATTTCCTTTTGCTTCTTCTTTTGATCATACAAAAATTTCTTGTAGTCAATCACGCGGCAAACGGGTGGCGTAGCATTTGGGGAAATTTCAACCAAATCCACCTCTTGCTCTTGCGCCATTTTCAGGGCAGCAGCTGTTGGATACACCCCTTGCTCCACATTGTCCCCAACCAAACGTACCTCAGTGGCAGTAATGCGTTGGTTAATGCGGTGCTCATCCTCCTTCTCTCTTCTGAAATCTCTGCGAGGGTAGGGTTTTCCAGGTTTATGCGTTGGTTTTTTTTCCATTCAATGTTTGTTATCCGTGTGAAAGCATTTCCTTGATTTCGTCTTGAACCATCTGCGCAAAGTCAGTTACAGAGAAGGATCCCAAATCCCCAGCTCCTTTTTTCCTTGCGGAAACGGTCTCGGCTTGTTGCTCCTGATCTCCGATAATCAACATATAAGGCACACGAGCCAATTCTGCTTCTCGGATTTTCTTTCCCACTTTTTCGTTGCTTTCGTCAACGGAGGCGCGAATATCGTAATTTTTTAGATTATTTGCTACACTTTTTGCGTATTCGTTGAATTTTTCACTCACAGGGAGCAATCTAACTTGCTCTGGTGTAAGCCACAATGGGAACTGACCTGCACAGTGCTCAATCAAGATGGCTACAAATCTTTCCATGGAACCAAATGGCGCGCGGTGAATCATTACCGGTCTGTGCTTTTGGTTGTCCGCTCCTGTGTATTCCAATTGAAAACGCTCAGGCAAATTGTAGTCTATTTGAACGGTTCCCAATTGCCATTTTCTACCGATGGCATCACGAACCATGAAGTCCAACTTAGGTCCGTAAAATGCAGCCTCTCCCAACTCGACAACAGTTTTCAATCCTTTTTCATCGGCTACTTCTTTGATCGCTGTCTCGGCTTTCTCCCAATTTTCATCACTGCCAATGTACTTGGATGGATTGTTGGGGTCTCTCAATGAAACTTGCGCCAAGTAATCATGAAAATCCAATGTTTTAAAAATGTACAATACCAAGTCAATTACTTTTCCTACTTCCTCTTTCACTTGGTCTACAGTACAGAAAATATGAGCATCGTCTTGGGTAAATCCTCTTACTCTGGTTAGTCCGTGTAACTCACCAGTTTGCTCATAGCGGTATACGGTGCCAAATTCTGCCAGACGCATCGGCAAGTCGCGGTAAGATTTTGGTTCTGCTTTAAAAATTTCACAGTGATGAGGGCAGTTCATTGGCTTCAACATGTAAACTTCACCCTCCTGCGGCGTTTCAATTGGTTTGAAACTGTCTGATCCATATTTGGCCCAGTGTCCACTGGTTTCATACAATTCCTTATGCCCAATATGCGGAGTAATGACTTGAAGGTAACCAGCCTTGGTTTGTGCAGCTTGTAAAAATGATTGAAGTCGACCTCTCAAGTCAGCTCCTTTGGGCAACCAAAGTGGTAATCCACTTCCTACTTTTTGTGAGAAATGGAACAAACCCAATTCTTTTCCTAGCTTGCGGTGATCGCGTTTTTTGGCTTCTTCCAATTGAACCAAGTACTCTTCCAATTCTGCTTGCTTGGTGAAAGTAATGGCGTAGACGCGGGTTAACATTTTATTCTTCTCATCACCTCTCCAATATGCTCCTGCTACATTGAGCAATTTGGCAGCCTTGATAAATCCTGTGTTGGGAATATGCGGACCTCTGCACAAGTCTGTGAAGTTTCCTTGGGTGTAAAATGTGATGTCTCCATCACTCAACCCATCAATCAACTCCAATTTGTATTGGTCACCTTTTTCGGTGAAATACTGAATGGCGTCTGACTTGGAAATTTCCTTTCTCACATAAGCGTTCTTCTGTCTTGCCAATTCCAACATCAATTTTTCAACTTTTGAAAAATCTTCCTGCGAAAAGGAATGATCTCCAAAATCAACGTCGTAGTAAAAACCATTTTCAATGGGAGGGCCAATGGCCAATTTAATTCCGGGGTACAATGACTCCAAAGCCTCTGCCATCAAGTGAGCAGAACTATGCCATAAGGTAGATTTACCATCCCCATCAGTCCATGTTAAAAGCTTTAATGTGGCATCACTGGTGAACGGACGCGTAGCATCCCAAACTTCACCATTCACTACTGCGGCAAGCACGTTGCGCGCCAATCCTTCTGAAATCGATAAGGCCACATCCATGGCGGATTTACCGGCTTCTATATTTTTAACACTGCCATCAGGCAAAGTAATGTTGTACATTTCTCTTTATTTAAGGTTGCAAAGTTAATTAATTAACCAACTCGTATTTCTTTCGTCTTATCCTAAATTCTACCCTCCGATTCAGAGCTCTCCCTTCCTCAGTTTCATTAGAAGCCACTGGCTGACTGCTACCGAGCGCCTTGATTTCAAATCTTTTTTGATCAATACCTTTCATTACGATGAAATCAATAACGGAGTGCGCCCTGTTCTCAGAAAGCATTTGGTTATAAGCCATTGCCCCTTTCGCGTCAGTATGTCCATGAATCTCCATGTACATGTACTTGTTTTTTCGCATCATGACATAGATATTCTCCAATTGATTCACGGCGGAATCTGTTAAAGTGAATTCATCGAAATTAAAGTGAACAGCATCCAATACAACCTCTTCATATTCCTGCAACTCTAATGGAGGGTCCACAGCTACTTCCTGTAATTTTTCATTGATACAACTGCAAGAATTTTT
Source organism: uncultured Chryseobacterium sp. (assembly GCA_964576575.1). Classification (GTDB taxonomy): domain Bacteria; phylum Bacteroidota; class Bacteroidia; order Flavobacteriales_D; family Sanyastnellaceae; genus CAMCTV01. The sequence continues at coordinate 11,985 of CAZNVU010000037.1, read as the reverse complement.
GTTGTCTATTGATACAACCGAAATGTCATCTAAAAACAAGTAGGAGTATTCCCGGTTTTCAGGAACTTTAGAGTCCTGAGTTCTTCTGATGATTCTCAGTTCTTTGTCATCTTTAAAGTTCCCAATTGTGATGTATTGCTCCCCTCCCTTGGCTACGAAATAGCCACTAAGTTCAACCCATTGATCCGTATCATCCATCATGATAAATTGGGGATTAGACAGACTTACATCTTTTAAGAGAAGCGGTTTGCTCGCTATTGCTTTTGGAGGTTGGGCACTGAGTGAAACTCCAAATCCATCATGAACGAATTGACAGTTGTCTGCTGCGGAATAATACATTGTAATGCATACTTGTTCTCCTGGCCTTAAAGGTCTTACTAAATTTCCTAAAAGGTATTCTCTGTAACGATTGTGATTGTTGAGATATGTTCCTAACCCAGCATATCCATTCCCCGTTCTGGCGAATTGTTGCCCAAACATATTGTTAGGGACACCAACTTTTTTGCTACATGCGTTGAAATGATCTGGAGTGCCTTCTCCTGCTTGTGTCCATTTTTTTAAGGACTTTAGGCTTTGTTGCGTGAAGTCATTTGGGCAATACTCCATTTCCTCAAAGCTTGGATTGATTACCAAATTTTGAGCTTCAGTTGTTGTGAAAAACAACAGAAGGAATAGCGTATTGACGATGTTTTTCATATAAAAAAAGAGGCAAACGGTTGTCCGCTTGCCTCTTAAACAAACGGTTTAATTATTTAACGCTGAAAACAACTCTTCTATTTTGCGCCTTGCTCATTGGCGTTCCCTTAGTGCCTACCAATTCATTGGCGTCTTTAGAATCTATTGCAATTCGGCCTTCGGCAACACCTCTAGTTACCAAGGCATCCTTGACCATGATTGCGCGGTTCTTGGCTATTTCCGTTAGCTCAGGTTTAACTTTAGCTTCCGTCATTTCTTCGGTATCCGCGTGGCCAGTAAGCAAAACATTGATACTTGGATTTGCCTTTAACAATTCGACCAATTCATCCAATTCAGATTCAAATTGTGCTGGTATGGCATCTGATTCCTTTCCGAAATAAATACCAGCGGCGTTGATCAATTGTTCAGGTTTTGCACCAGCAGGCTTTGCGCCTGATTTGCTATAGATCAAATCAGTTTCAACAACCGTGCTCTTTCCACAATTGCATTCACTTTTAGCATTGATAGGTAAAACAGTGATGTTGTCTACATAGTAATAAGCACCATTTATCGTAACTCCTGTTGGTTTAGTGGTAGGTTTTATCTTTTCAAATTTCATGTCTCCGTCATTTCCAAAACCACCTATGGTCATGTAATTTTCATTTCCCTTTGCATAATAAGGAACACAAATGGTTGTCCATTTGTCTGCGTCATTAATGGCTCTGTTAGCGGGCATTAAAACACTAGCTGGAGTAGTGATGCTTTGATCATCCTCATGTTGAATTTTCTTCTCTGAAAACAAAATTCCAACATTGTTAACCGCCAACTTGGAATTCTCTGCCAAACTTAAGTTGTAGGTCACACAATACATTTGATCTTTTTTCAAAGTGTGTTTTAGTTTTTGGGAGAGATAGGTGCGGTTTATTTTAGGGTCTTTACTGTATCCAACAAAACCAGCATAGTTGTTTCCAACTTGAGGAGTTTGTGATCCTAAATCGTTATCTGGAGCATTGATTTTCTTGTTCTTTGTATTGCCTCCAGCAAATAGATCAGCACCTGTTTTGTTGACACTTAACCATGGTTTTGCAACTAAATGAAGTTGACCTTTTCCTTTTAGCAGTTTGGCATCAAACTCTTCAAATGAACCGTTGAAAACCTCATTGGGGTCTGTATCTTCAACTACTTCTTTTTTACCTTTTTCAGGCTTATCGGACTTGCCATTATCCTTACCGTCCTTTTTTTGAGCAAACGCATTTATTCCTAGTATAAATAGGCATGCGAGAAACAGACTTTTGATTTTCATGATTTCAAGTTTAAGCATTTTGTATCGTTTCAATAAATAATTTCAATTTTTTAGGATTCATGTCGGGATAAACGCCATGACCTAAGTTGGCAATATACTGCGACTTTCCGAACTTTTCTACCATATTCAACGTGGATTTGATGATCTGTTCATCTGTTCCATAAAGTATTGCTGGGTCTAAATTTCCTTGAAGGGTTTTGGTTGGGAACATTTTTCTAGAGGCAACAATGTCCATATTCCAATCCAATCCAATTGTGTTGCAAGATAAATTACTAAAATCCGGCAAAGCATAATGCGCTCCTTTGGCGAAGAAAGTAACTGGAATTTGCTTTTGCACGTGAGACAGAATACGCTCAACATGTGGTAAAATGTAATTTCTATACCATTCAGCATTCAGCACTCCTGCCCATGAATCGAACAATTGAAAGAGATGTATGCCGGTGTTGATTTGCATTTGTGCGTAGGCTATTGTGGCCGTTGAAATTTTGGTTAGCAATGCTTGTGCCAATTCTGGTTGTTCAATTAAAACCCTTCTTGCCTTACTGAACTCTTTGCTTCCTTTACCCTCAATCATGTAGCAGAAAATGGTCCAAGGTGCGCCGGCAAATCCAATGAGAGGTACTCGACCTTCTAATTTTTCTAGGGTGATTTCCAGGGCCTCCTTGACATAGCTCAAATGAGATGCAATGGTTTCCATTTCCAAAGCTTCTACGTCTGCCATTGTTTGAATTGTTTTGGGAAAAAAAGGCCCTTTTCCTTCGTCCATTTGATAGGGAAGTCCCATTGCTTCAGGGATGACTAGAATATCACTGAAAATGATGGCAGCATCCACTCCCAATATGTCAACGGGCTGCACGGTTACTTCAGCGGCCAATTCAGGATTAGTAACCAAATTAATAAAGCTCCCTGCTTGGGCTCGGGTTGCTCTGTATTCTGGTAAAATTCTACCAGCTTGTCTCATCACCCATACCGGAATTCGTTCCGTTATTTCACCTAGGGCAGCTCTAATTAGCAAATCATTTCCTAACATGTGGCTAATGTAGAACGAAAAAATTAGTGGAGAATTTTAAATATCAATTCCAGTAGGATTTCACCATCACTCATTTGGCCTTTTCCAATCCCTTTGGATTTTTTATCTGTATCATACAGGTAACCATAAATCCTATCCAATTTGGCGGCAGAGTAATTGCGTAATGCTGCATCAACATCCTTTTTTTGATTTCCCCCCAGATACATTTTTTGTAAAGTATAGGTCTTGTTTTCTGCGCTGGCTATGATATTGACCTTGTTGAAGAACCCAAATAGACTGCCCACTAACATTGGTATTGGCATACTCTTGGGATTCCGAACAAAATATTCTATGATTCGGTTGGCTTGAATAATGTTCTTCTCAGCCAATGCATTTTGTAACTCAAAAATGTTGTATTCCTTTGATATACCTACATAGTCTTGAATGATGTCGCTATTAATCTCTGTTCCGGGAGGGAAAATGATCGCAATCTTGTTGATTTCATTGACAATTTTGGAAAGATCATTTCCCAGATAATCAGATAACAATTCTGAAATTTTTCGATTGATTTTGTATCCCCTGCTGGTGACGTAATCATAAATCCACGTTTCAAGCTGATTGTCCTTGATTTTCTCTGATACAAAATGTACAGTTTTCTTCTCAATTAGCTTGGTGATAGAGAGGCGTTTGTCTAGCGTTTTTCCTTTGTATTCTAGAACAAAAATTGTGGTAGGTGTAGGTTGATTTATGTAGTTTTCAAGTGGTTTGAGTGAATCACTTTTTTTCCATTCTTTGAGATCTTGGGCTTCCTTAATCATGACGATTTGGTAGTTGCCCATCATCGGAAAGCCTTTGGCCATATTGATGACTTGACTTAGCTCACTGTCTCTGCCGTATACGATTGAAAGACCGAAGCTCTTCTCACTTTCGTCCAAAATATCATGCTCGATGGAATGAGCAATCTCATCAATAAAAAATGGTTCCTCTCCAGTAAGCACATAGACTGGAGCATATTTTTTGAGTTGAATATCTCGAATGATTTGACTGTAAGTTACTCCCATTTCAAATGTTTAATGGATTGTCCTTCATTTTTAATTTCTTTCAAAGCGTCAATTCCGATTTGAATGTGCAAATCAACAAAATTAGTGGTTACGACATTGTCACTTTCTGAAGTTTTTACTCCCTGAGGTGTCATGGGTTGATCTGAAACAAGCAGTAGGGCTCCTGTAGGTATTTTGTTATAAAAACCAACAGAAAACAAAGTGGCTGTTTCCATGTCAATGGCCATGGCTCTGATTTTTCTTAGATATTCCTTAAACGGTTCATCATGTTCCCAAACCCTTCTATTCGTTGTATACACGGTTCCTGACCAGTAGTCTAAGTTTTTATCACGAATAGTTGATGAAACAGCGCGTTGCAAATTGAAAGCTGGTAGCGCGGGCACTTCAGGCGGGAAATAGTCATTGCTGGTTCCTTCGCCTCTTATACCGGCTAGTGGAAGTATAAAATCTCCTATTTTGTTTTTTCTTTTTAACCCGCCGCATTTCCCTAAGAATAGAACAGCTTTGGGTTGTCGTGCAGTAAGTAAATCCATTATGGTAGCAGCATTGGCGCTACCCATGGAGAAGTTAATCATGGTAATTCCATTTGCGGTGGCTGTAGGCATACTTCTATTTTTTCCAATGATTGTTACATTGTGCCACTCAGCAAATTTTTCCAGATAATTGTCAAAGTTGGTTAGGAGAATGTATTCACCAAATTCTTCTATTGGCGTACCTGTATATCTTGGCAGCCAATTTTTCACGATTTCTTCTTTTGTCTCCATAGTGGTTTATTTTTGTTTCAAATGCAATTGAATTTACCACAATATAATCACAATATTCGGAAGCGGCAGGAACAATTGGAGATTTTTTGTGTGGTAAGAAAAAAATGGTACGTGTTAACTCCAGAAGAATGGGTGCGACAAAATGTTACTGCGCACTTATTTCATCACGGAGGATATCCCTATGCGCGCATTGTGTTTGAGCAAGCGTTGGTTGTTGCAGAAAAGAGAATGCGACCTGATATAGTTGTTTTTGACTCCCAATGGAAAGTTGAAGGCATCGTTGAATGCAAAGCACCTTTTGTAGAATTGGATCAGAAAGTATTGGATCAAATAGGCCGTTACAATAGAATCCTTAATGCTCAGTGGGTAGGTATAAGCAATGGATTGCAACACCATTTTTACAGTTCTGAAACAGGTTGGCATTTGGATTGGCCTCTTCAATAGCCTAAATTATTATCTTTGCCTGAGTATGGAAGAGAATATTGTTCGCATTACAGTAGTTGATCGTCAGGGCGTTAACCATGATTTGGAAGCACCCACTGATATGAACATGAATATGATGGAATTGTGTAAAAGCTATGATTTACCTGTTGAAGGAACTTGTGGTGGAATGGCCATGTGCGCAAGCTGTCATATGTATGTGATGTCTGATCATGATTTACTTGTTCGTAATGACGATGAGGAGGCGATGTTAGATCAGGCTTTCTTTGTCAAATCAAATAGCCGTTTAGGCTGTCAAATGCATATTTCTCCTGCTTTTGACGGGTTGGTAGTGCAGCTTGCTGAAGTAGGTGCCTAATCAATATTGTTGATTGAGTAAATTTCCTGATTCAACCAATTTTTTAAGAAATGGATTTCTTCTTGCCGTGTCCCATAAATTGACATGGCCAATATGATGCGTGTCGGTTCCTAGGTAGGAAATCAGTCCTGCATCTACTAGTTTTTCGGCCATTTTTTTAACGCCAGGTCCATACTGACCTGTAAAACTGTTGATGTTGACTTGCAAAAAAACGTCCCGATCGAACGCGTTTTCATAATTGGACATTTTTTCATGCCAATAAACATATCGCTCTGGATGGGCTAATACAGGTTGGTAACCGTTGAGCTGCATCTGAAACACAGCATCTTTGTAATAGTAAGGTTCAGAATCAAACGACAATTCAAATAGAACATGATTTCCATTGAAGGTAAGTAATTTCTTTTTGTTTAGCAGGTCAATGAAGTGTTCGTCGCAAAAATATTCAGCTGCTGCATCAAATCGGATATCGATATTCCTGGCAGCCAATTCATCCAGGACTCTTTTTTTGCCTTCAAGAATTATTTCAGCGGTGTTGGGATAGATTTCTTTGTAAATGTGAGGCGTTGTGATAATGCTTTGGAATCCAAATTCTTTAAGTTTTAATATCAACTCAATACTTGTTTCTATGTTAGGTGCTCCATCATCTATACCGGGAATTAAATGAGAGTGCATGTCCATACCCACCATGTGCATGCTGATGGGTTCTATAACCTTATTTTTTTTTGGAAAAAACTTACTCAAAATGGACATGGAACGAAGTTAATGCAAAACTTGAGAGTTCGTCATTTCACCCACTAAATTCTCTTGAAGTGCGAGCGATCTTGTTTTTTGATCTGAGTGATTCCCTAACACATGCATGAGCTTTGTTACCGCCGCTTCAGACGTTAAATCCCAGCCACTTATAATCCCTGTATCTTCTAGTTCTTGTGCATTCTTGTATAAGTTCTGATTAACAGATCCCTGAGTACATTGAGATATGTTCAAAATTATAGTGCCTCTTTCATGTATCTCTTTCAATCCCTGAATTAACCATGAAAGTTGAGGAATGTTTCCGTTACCATAGGTTTCTAAAAGTAGACCATCGTAATGGTGATTCAATTTGAAGTTATTCAAGGAATGAGGACTTATTCCTGGGAAAATCTTTAACCAACCTATGTTGGTGTTCAATTTGAGTTTCGGCTCAAAATTGATTTTGTTTCGGAGCAAAAGTCCTTGGTGAAAATGAAGATGCACACCTATTTCTGCAAGTGGAAAATAATTTGGGCTATCAAAAGCATCAAAACCTTCTGCACTGTGTTTGTATGTTCTATTTGCTCTGAGTAATTTGGAACCAAAGCATATGGCAACCTCTTGAACAATCGGTTGCTGATTTAACTCTGAAGCTGCAATTTCAATAGCGGTGATTAAATTTTCTTTGCCGTCTGTTCTGATTTTACCAATAGGCAATTGAGCACCTGTAAAAATGACTGGTTTCTTTAATCCTTGCAGCATAAAACTCAAAGCAGATGCTGTATAAGCCATCGTGTCTGTGCCGTGCAGTATAACAAACCCAAAATAGGTGTCATGCGAGTTTATAATGATTTCAGCCAGATTTTGCCATATTTCTGGACGCATATCACTAGAATCTATGGGGTGTGGAAATGCAGCGACATCAATTTTTAACTCAAACCTTTGTAACTCAGGCAAGTGATGAACAATATTGATGAAATCAAAAGGTATAAGAGGTCCACCAGGAGACTCTTCAGTCATTCCTATTGTGCCCCCAGTATAAATGATAAGAATTTTTTTTTCCATGGTTTAAATTTTGAAAATTCGCATAGCGTTATGGCTTGTTGTTTCCGCTATCGTTATCAATGATAATTGATATACATCAACCAAATGCTCCGCAATCAGAGGGATGTACGAACTCTCATTTCTTTTTCCTCTGAAAGGTGTAGGGGGAAGAAACGGGCTGTCTGTTTCTAATACAATTTTTTCAATGGGTATGTGCTCTAAAGTTTTTTTTAAATCACTCTTAGTATAGCTGATAACGCCACCTATTCCAAAAGAAAAGTTTTTGAGTTTTAGGATTCTTTGAGCTGTGTTTAAATCTCCAGTGAAGCAGTGGAAGATGCCAAAAAGATGTTCATCCATTTCAGACTCTATTACATCCAACAATTCATTGAAGCTGTCACGGGCATGAAGAATAAGTGGTTTATGAAATTTTTTTGCCCATTGAATGTGCCTCTTTAATGATTGTATTTGCAGATTTAAGAGTTCTTTTTCCCAAAACAAATCCAACCCAGTTTCTCCAATTCCAAAAAATAAGTTAGTTTCCATCCATTTCTCCATTTGTTCAAGATGCAATTGGTAATCTTCTTTAACATCGCAAGGATGAAGTCCAATCATTGGGAAAAACATGTTGGGGTTTTTTTGATGGAGGGCCATCATTGGCTCTATTGAACCACTATCAATATTGGGAAGAAATATGTGATTGACAGAGTTGTCTTTGCAACGTTGTATGACTTCATCAATGTCTGTTTGAAAGACATCAAGATAAAGGTGAGAATGGGTGTCTATCCACATCTTTTTTTTGCAAACATAAGTATGCTGAAGCTTCTAAATTTGAACTATTTAGGATATATTTACGAAAAATTCTGACAATGAGATATGCTTTAGTTGCTTTGCTCTTTATGGCTTCGTGTTCAAAGTTTGAAGATGGTCCGGCCATCAGTTTGAGATCTAAGGAAAATAGATTAATTGGTAAATGGAAATTAATCAAATGGACTGAAAAAGGTGAGGATGTTACCATGCTAAGGACAGATTCCAATGAAGTATACTATGAATTTTTCGAAGAAAGGACGATGAATTATTTGGTGGGACTTAATCAAGCAATAGAGGGTACCTGGGAATTGGAGGAAACAAACGTAATCATGGATTTACAATTGTTTTCTGAGGTTGGTGACTATATCGATAAAGATACCCTGATGCTCAAGCGTTTGACCAACAAAGAAATGATAGTCTTTTATGATGACGAGCTGGAGACCGAATTGGTTTTCGAAGCTAAGTAAAGGGATTTTGGGTGCAGGCAAAAATTCTGATCATAAGGTTCTCTGCTATAGGTGATATTGTGCTTACATCTCCTGTTTTACGAATTCTACAGGAAGGTTTAGTTGGAGGCGCATTGCTGCATATGGTTACGCGAAAGCGTTATCTTCCAGTTGTTGAACATAACCCAAGAATCAGTAAGGTATTTACTTTTGATTCTACAGTTCAAGAAGTGATGGATCCGCTTTCTGCAGAAGGTTATGACTACATCATTGACTTGCAAAATAATTTGCGTTCGAGCCTTATCAAGAAGCGTTTGGGTGTTTTGGCTTTTACAGTTAAAAAGAGAAATTTAGCCAAGTTTGTTTGGATCAATTTTGGTTTTAAATGGGATATCCCACATGTTGTTCAGCGATACATAGACACATTAAAAACGCTAGGTTTATCTGATGATGGTAAAGGATTGGAGTTTGATATTCCACAAGCAGTTCAAGTGGATTTGCCCTATAAAGATTACACTGCTGTTGTGATTGGAGCCAATCATTTTGGTAAGCGTCCGGATGCTTCAAATTGGTTGAGTATTTTGCATCGAATACCAGGTAACATTGTCATAGTTGGCGGAAAGGAAGAAGAAATGATGAGCACTGCTTTGACCATTGATAATCGTGTGTTCAATGTGGTGAATAAATTAAGCCTGATGGAAAGTGCTTGGGTTGTACAGCATGCCAAAATGGTTGTAGCTGGTGACACAGGTTTAATGCATATTGCAGCTGCCTTTGGGAAGAACATTATTTCTATCTGGGGCTGCACAAGACCGGGGTTGGGAATGTCGCCTTGGAGACCAGGTTTGAAAAGTGTTATAATTGAGCCATTAGGAAGAGGTGATAGACCTTGTTCGAAATTAGGTGATTCTTGTAAACATGGTCAATTGAACCGATGTATTCATGAAATTGATCTAAACAAGCTAGAACAAGCCGCCAAGAACATACTTTTATCAGTTCCTGTCGAATAGCGCCTTCAGCTCTGTTGCTTCTTCAGGTTTCATTTTTCCAGCTAGGATTAATCGCAATTGTCTTCTCCTGAGTGCGCCGTCGTATCTGATTTTTTCAACTTCTGTTTCAGGTAGAAGTTCTGGAACATTAATGGGATTTCCCAATTGATCTACAGCCACAAAAGTGTAAATGGCTTCATTGCATTTTGTTTTTTCTCCTGTAGCACCATGCTCAACAAAAATATCCATGAAAACTTCCATGGAGGAATTGAAAGATCGAGATACTTTGGCTTCAATGACAACCAAATCTCCTAGTTTAATGGGGTGTTGAAAAGATACGTTGTTTACTGCAGCAGTAACAACAACTCTTCGGCAATGTCTATGGGCGGAAATTGCACTGGCAATGTCCAACCAGTTCAGTAATTGACCGCCCATAAGATTACCCAAAGTATTGGTGTTTTCAGGCAATACCAAATGTGTGGTAATGGTTAATGTATCTTTTGCGTAAACAGGTTTCATGTGGCAAAGGTACATGATTATCTTCGTGCTATGGATTATTACAACATCGTCAAGTCGCTTCATATCATTTTTGTCGTTACTTGGTTTGCAGGATTGTTTTACATGTTTCGTCTTTTCGTTTATCATGCAGAGGCAGAGAGTAAGGACAACCCGGAAAGAGATATATTGCTTCGTCAATATAGGCTGATGGAGTATCGGCTGTGGTACATCATTACTTGGCCATCATCTGTATTGACTTTGCTTTTTGGTACAACATTGCTTTATCTTAACCCGGGTTACCTGAGTATGCCATGGATGCATTTGAAATTATTTTTTATTTTATGTCTCCTCATGTATCAATGGAAGGGGCAAAAGCTATATTCCAAAGGATTGAAGAATCCAATAGGACTTTCTAGTTTTAAACTAAGAATGTGGAATGAAGTGGGTACTATTTTATTGGTGGCTATTGTATTTGTTGTTGTGAATAAAGATTCCATTTCATGGTTGTGGGGTGCACTCGGATTAGTAGGTTTGGGCGTTGTTCTTACTCTGGCTATTAAGGCATATAAGAGGGTGAGATCCGATGAAATCAAGAACTGAATGATGAAGAAATTACCTTTATTGATCCTTGCGTTGACTTGTCTATCTGCTTGGTCACAGAAACCAGATTGGTTGAAACCTCATCCGGAAGGTCACAGTGTTTTTGTTCAGGGTATATTGGTGGATAAGGCCGATTCAACAATCGCTTTGCCGGGAAGTATTACCATTATCAATACCGAGGAAGGTAATCAGTCCTATATTATCAAAGCCAATTCAATGGGGATATTTCAATTTCATTTGATGGAAAATGGTAAGTATGTGGCATCTTTTGAATATCCAGACTATGTTGTAAAGAAAATCGCATTTGACACGTTTAATGTGCCGGATAAGGCTTGGAAGGTGAGTGCAATGGTTGATCTTAAGTTAAGTTTGGACAAACGTCCAGAGGGCTTCAAAGATGTTGTGGCGATGCTACCAGTTGCTACTTTTCAATATGATCCAAATGAAAGGTTGTTTCTTTTTGATATGGAAGTTACTGATCGTGTTTTAAAGCGTTATCAGGCGGAGTTGGATAGAGCAAGAGGTGCAATTTCAGAAGGCAGTGAAGATGCCCCTGTTCAAGAGGATTCAACCAAGGATTGAGTTATTTTATTGCTCAGTATTTTAGATAGTTTGAAATAAGACTCTTTTGTCCAACCAGCGATGTGGGGTGTTAAAATAACTTTTTCCTCTTGGATGAGTCTGTCATAAATCAGATTATCTCTTTGTTCCAATTGTAGATTGGTTCCTTCAAATTCTAGTACGTCCAATGCAGCTCCTAGAACTTTTTCGTTTTTGATGGCATCCAATAAGTCAGCAGTAACGCAGTGCTGTCCTCGAGCAGTATTGATGAAGAATATAGGTTTTTTAAAAGAGTCAAAGAATAAATGATTGGCGTATCCTTTGGTTTCTTTTGTTAGTGGAAGATGCAGGCTGACGATATCAGCCTCATTAAAAATTGTCTCTAGCGAAACCAATTCAACATGAGGCAAGGGACTTTCTATTAAAGCAATGTCATGAGCCAATACACGACATCCAATTGATTTCAATTTGTTGGCTGCACTTTTTCCCATGTGTCCAAGGCCAATGATAGCAACTGTTTGATTGGATAACTCAATTCCACGGTGTTCCTCCCTTAACCACAGGTTGTTCCGAACAGTTGAATTTCCGGAAGGAATTTTTCTAATTAATGATAGAATGGCACCCAAAACAAATTCACCCACTGCCTCTGCATTTCCTTCTGGAGAACTGAAAACTTTGATTTGTTTTTTATTGCAAT
>CAZNVU010000036.1:19867-21341 GCA_964576575.1 uncultured Chryseobacterium sp. | reverse complement strand
ATATGATGGACTAATAGGAATTCCGATTAAAAATAAAAAGGCGGTCATTTGACCGCCTTTTCATTTAATTCTAATATCGTATCAATTTAGTTTAGCCGAAATACTTAATTGAATCATCCTCCACGGCTCATCGATTGTTGATTGGTATCGCAGCCCAAGACCAAGTTTCTCATTCATGATAAATTCTGCTCCAGCAGCAGTTCCTATTCTTAGGCTATTGTTGCTAAAATTATCGTAAACTCCCTGCTCCTTGATGTCAATCCTGTTGCCAAATCTATCAGTTATATCAATGTCAGTTTTATAACGAGAAGCTAAAAAATAACTCCAGCTTATACCCCCGTAAATCCGGAAATTATCCGAGAATTCTATGTTCAGTAGTGTGGGTATCGTTAATTCAAAGAATCGATAATTGAAATAGCCAGAACCAGTGTAGTCATTGTTTGGATTTATCTCATTGTAAAAATCTACAGCATCTGTTTTGTAAGCTCTAGTCCCAATTGCAAGCTCAGATCTAAAACCTACCTTGCTAGCTATAGGAAGGATTTTGTACAATCCAATGTGAGCTGCTAATCCACTTTTGTTGTAGGCTAACTCATTACCATTTGTGCTAAATGGAATGTTAGATATACCTAAGTTTGTAATAAATCCAAACTCTCTCTTTAGTTTTTCCTTTTGCTTGGAAATGGAGTTGGTAATAAGGGGTAGTTCCCGACTTCCATTAAAGGTATTCATTTGAAAAATACTCTTTGGTAAACTATCGGGTTGCGAGAATTTGGTGAAATAAGCAGGGTAGGCAGAAATTTCTATCGAGATGCTAACCAAAGAACTACCTTCAACTGTTTCTGTTTCATACTGGTAGATAGGATCCACTAAATAATCGCAATTTTGTTCCGCCATGAATTTGAATTGAGCTCTATTGGTTGCCTCATTTTTTATGAATTCAGCTTGTGCACCCAGGAGTTCTTTGGGGACTTCATTGACGCCGAGAATCTCCTGATTAGAGGTTTTTAATGTGGTTTGAACACGGCTCTCACCAACTTTTATATCAGCAAGAATGGGCTTGCTTACCACTCTAGTGGTCATTGCATTTGCCTCCGCTTGGCGATTCATGCGGTTTTGTTTCGTTTTGATTTTTGTTGACACACTGCAACTGGATATTAGAGCAGCGCATACAATAAAGTATAGATTTTTCATATTATATTTTTTATAAATGTACTAAAATTTGATAATTGTATTATACCAAGAAAAAAGGCGGTCATTTGACCGCCTTTTTTAGTTTTTTAAAGTTGTACTATGCTTCAACCTCTTTGTTCAATCTTTTCTTTAAAGCGGCCTTCCATGTTTCACTCATCATATACATCACAGGTACCACAATCAATGTGATAAAGGTGGCAAAGCTCAATCCAAAGACTATCGTCCAAGACAATGGCTTCCAGAAGGCCACACTGTCTCCTCCAAAGTGTATCTTGGGATT